>QHXL01000557.1 GCA_003222935.1 Acidobacteriota bacterium | reverse complement strand
ATGAGAACGAATACATCGCGTTTGCCGGCAATCGAAAATCAGAGGCTTTGCAGGACCGCATCATCCTCGTCAGAGTTCCCTACAACCTGCGCGTGTCCCAGGAAGAGCGTATTTACTACAAGCTTCTCCATCAGTCTGAGGCTTTGCGCAACGTGCACCTGGCGCCAAACACGTTGAGAGTGGCGGCAATGTTCGCGGTGATGACGCGCCTGGAAGAACCAAAACGACAGAGTGTCGACCTGGTAAAGAAGATGAAACTCTACGACGGCGAGGACGTCGAGGGTTACAAATCGAAAGATGTCCGCGAACTCAAGGAAGAAACTATTCGCGAAGGCATGGATGGAATCTCGCCACGTTACATCATCAATCGACTTTCGAGTGCGCTGGTACGTGACGGGGTGACCTGCATCAATCCAATAGACGCCCTGCGCGCAATCAAAGACGGCTTCGAGCAACACACTGGAATCAGCTCAGAACAACGCGAGCGCTATCTCAATTTGATTTCGCTGTCGCGGAAGGAATACGACGAACTCGCGAAAATCGAAGTGCAGCGGGCGTTTGTCTACTCCTTCGAAGAGATGGCGCGCACGATGTGCAATAACTATCTCGATAACGTCGAAGCCTTTTGCAACAAGGAGCGCATCAAGGATCCCATTACTGAAGAAGAGATGGAACCCGATGAACAGTTGATGAGGTCGATCGAAGAGCAGATAGGTATTTCGGATAATGCGAAGAACACGTTCCGCCAGGAGATTCTCATTCGCATTTCGTCCTACGCGCGCAAAGGAAAATCTTTTGAGTACAGTTCGCATGAGCGATTAAAGGAAGCCATTGAGAAGAAGATCTTCGCCGATCTTAAAGACGTCGTGAAGATCACAACTTCGGCGAAGACTCCGGATCCCGAACAGCTAAGGAAAATAAACGACGTAGTGGATCGATTGGTGAGGGAACATGGGTATTGTCCAGTTTGTGCGAATGAGTTGTTAACGTACGTGGGCACCTTGCTGTCGAGGTAGAAGCTCCTCCCTGGAGTGCGGTGACTTGTCACCGCTTTGTTATATCGAGCCCTTCGAACTGCGAAAGCGGTGACAAGTCACCGCACTCCAAGGAGCAGCTTCTATTGTTTTGTAATCGCCCGTGCTCCCCGGGGAGTGCGGGCGTTATGATAAGTGGCTGATGAAGAAACGTTACTTGATTGCAGGTGGTGCGACTGCAGCTGCGACACTGGCGATAACGGCAAGGCTTCTGACTCGCCCTCGAGACGCCGATTGGGACAAGAATCGGGAAGTTGTTTTTCATTCCGATCATTCCCGGTTCATCGATCTCGACGGGCTACGTGTTCATTACCAGGAAGCCGGAGACGTTGCCGCTCCGCCACTGGTCCTGATCCATGGCTTTGGATCCTCGACGCTGGTCTGGAGCAAAGTCTTTTTGGACCTGGCAACCGCGGGTTTTCGGGTTATCGCGATTGACATGTTGGGGTACGGATACTCCGGAAAGCCGAGAAAAGGCGAGTACACGATTGATGGTCAAGCAAGAGTACTGATGCAGTTGCTTGATCGCCTGAGTATCGAACGCGCAGTGATCGTAGGTAGTTCTTATGGTGGCGCAGTCGCCGCGACTTGCGCACTGGATTATCCCGATCGGGTTGAAAAGCTGGTGCTGGTCGGCACTGTTAGCAACAACCGCCCGCTCGACTTCACGCTGATGCGCGTTTTTGGAGCGCCTCTAGTTGGAGACGTTGTTTCACCTTTGCTGATTGGTTCGCGACGTTTGCTGCGCATGAGAATGAAGAGAGTTTACGATCGACATTCATGGGTGCTTGACGAACGAAGGGTCGATGCTCGTCACCAGCCGTTGCGAGCTGCGGGTACTCAACGCGCCATGATTCGGACCGTGCGTGAGTGGAACGCTGAACGCATATCTCGCGATGCGCATCTAATTCAACAGCCAACACTCTTGCTGTGGGGCGAGAACGATCGCGAAATTCCCATGGCGGATGGCGAGAGGCTGCACGCGGAAATTCCAGGTTCACGACTGATCGTGTTTTTGAATTGTGGTCACTTGCCACACGAGGAATATCCAGAGGCTTTTACCAGGCTTGTACGCGACTTTGTAAGCTGATTTCAGATTGAAGATTTCAGATTGCAGATTAGAGGAATTTAGAGATTTCAATGACTACTCAGGAACCGAATAATCTGAAATCTGAAATCTGAAACCTGCAATCTCCGAAGGTTTTATGTCCATTCAACGCAACGACTGGTCGCTTCAACGTAAGGGCATTATCGATCAGGAGCGCCACAAGGATCGGGTAAAGGAAGCGATCCGCAAGAACCTCGGCTCTATCGTCTCCAACGAAGCCATCATTCTTTCCGACGGTAAGCGCACCGTCAAAGTTCCCATCAAAGCACTCGACGAATACAAGTTTCGTTTCAACCACCAAAAAGCCAAACATGTCGGACAAGGCGACGGCAAGACGCGAGTCGGTGATGTTATCGCGCGCGAGGGGCGTCCCG
>QHXL01000556.1 GCA_003222935.1 Acidobacteriota bacterium | reverse complement strand
GTTTGTTGGTGGTTGGCCATACGGTTATTCGTCGTATGAGCTGGATCTAACACCCTTCATCAAGTTTGGATCAGAAAACGTTGTCGCGATCCGATTGGATAATCCGCCCGACTCATCTCGTTGGTATCCGGGCGGTGGGCTCTATCGAAATGTGTGGCTTGTAAAGACTGCTCCAGTGCACGTTGGACATTGGGGAACTGTCGTTACGACGCCCGTAGTGTCTGATGCTGTTGCAACAGTTGACATGAGAGTTACGGTCAACAATGACACTGCCTCAAACGTTAATGCTACGGTTAGAACATCGGTATTTGCACTCGGACAACGAGGTGTTTCGCGAGGCAATGCGGAAACGAACATTTTCGTCCCTGCAAACAGTCTTCAAACCGCCGCGTTAAATCTGAAAGTACCGAAGCCAAAGTTGTGGACCCTGGAATCGCCCAACCGCTACGTCGCAGTTACTCAGGTTGAACAACAAGGACGAATTGTCGACGAGTACGAGACCGTCTTTGGGATTCGCACCATCAAGTTTGATGCCCAGGTAGGCTTTTACCTAAATGGCAAGCACGTCTACCTCAAAGGCGTTTGCGATCATCACGACCTTGGTCCACTTGGTTCCGCAATCAATACAAGAGCGCTGGAACGTCAGATTGAGATCTTGAAAGAGATGGGTGTGAACGCGATTCGTACCAGTCACAACCCGCCCGCGCCGGAACTGCTCGAGTTGTGCGATCGAATGGGCATAGTCGTGATGGACGAAGCATTCGATGCCTGGCGCCGATCGAAAAAGAAGAACGACTACAGTCGCATCTTCGATGATTGGCACGAGAAGGACATGCGTGCCCTCATCCGACGTGATCGAAATCATCCCTCGGTCATTCTATGGAGTATTGGCAATGAAATTGGAGAGCAGGGAAGTGCCGAAGGTCACGCGTTGGCCGCTGCCCTGACCAAAATTGTTCATGAGGAAGATCCGACGCGACCATCAACCGCTGCCGCAAACAATCGCAACTCTGGTTACAACGGTTTTCAGAAAAGTGTCGATGTCTTCGGTTACAACTATCAGTTCGCCGACTACGGAAAGTTTCGGGAGGCGAATCCAACGATGCCGCTCTTTGGGAACGAAACCGCTTCGACCGTGAGTTCTCGAGGCGAATACTTCTTTCCAGTCGAAGCTGACAAGAGTAAAGGGCGAGTGGATTTTCAGGTGAGTTCCTACGATCTTTATGCGCCGCGTTGGGCCACATCTCCCGACACGGAGTTTGAAGCTCAAGATAAGTATCCATACGTGGGCGGTGAGTTTGTTTGGACCGGCTTTGACTATCTCGGTGAGCCAACGCCTTACGGTGGCGACTCAACAACTCAGTTGGACTTTACAGATCCGGCTGAGCGGACTCGGACCGCAAACGAATTGAAGGAACACGGCCGAATACGTGTCCCGTCGCGCAGTTCTTACTTCGGTATTGTTGACCTGTGTGGATTCAAGAAGGATCGCTTCTATATCTACCAGGCACGTTGGCGTCCCGAGTTGCCAATGGCCCACATACTGCCGCATTGGAATTGGCCGGAGCGAGTTGGCCAGGTTACGCCGGTTCATGTTTACACGTCTGGCGATGAAGCTGAGCTTTTTCTCAATGGACGCTCGCTCGGCCGGAAGAAGAAAGAGCAGTATCAGTATCGACTTCGTTGGGACGAGGTGAAGTACGAACCGGGTGAGTTGCGAGTTGTAGCGTACAAGGGTGGAAAACGTTGGGCTGAGGACGTGATGAAAACGACTGCGATGGTTTCGCAAATCACCATGAGTGCGGATCGGGCTCGAATCAATGCCGACGGAAGTGACTTGTCTTTCGTAACAGTGCGTTTAGCTGATGCTGCCGGTTTGTTAGTTCCGCGATCCCGGAACCGACTTAAATTCAGTTTGACTGGTCCAGGCGAGATTGTCGCTGTCGATAACGGTGACGCGACTAGTCATGAGTCGTTTCAATCACCTGAGCGGAATGCGTATAACGGAATGGCTTTGGTTGTGCTGAGAACGAAGAAGGGTCAGCCGGGTCAGATTCGTTTGCGAGCCGAGTCGCCCGGCTTACGAAGTGCCGGGTTAGCTGTTACAAGTGTGCGCTAAATAGTATCCACAGATTTCGCAGATTACACAGATTTTGAAACCAGTAAGCCTTACCCGACTGAGCTGGTTCTTAGGATCTGTGTAATCTGCGTAATCTGTGGATACCTCTGGCTGCCGACCTATCTGACAAACCACCCACGCCCGTGGGTGGGATTTGGCAGTCGTTTTGTGGAACGAGTGCTGTCCCATAAAAATACGAGCGTACTGCAACACTGCGATAATAAAGTCCCACACTCTTCAACATTCGAAGTGAATCCACTTGATTTTTCTGGCGCGCTCATTGCTTAAGCAACGCTGAGCAGTTTTTTCAAGTCAAGGAGGTCACATGAAAGACGAACAGGTACGCGAACTTCTCTATCAGTCGCTTGAGACAGAACTCGGCGGCGTCCAGATTTATACTACGGCGCTCAAATGCGTCGAGAATGAAGATTT
>QHXL01000071.1:8152-14608 GCA_003222935.1 Acidobacteriota bacterium | reverse complement strand
CACACGAGTGGCAATGCCACCAACAGCAAAAACAACTTCAAGATGACGGTGGCCAAAAACCTTTTACTCCTTGGGTGGCTGCTTCGGGTGGTTGTTCGAATCGGGGGTAGGCTTCGGATCCGCTCCAGGCTGAGATCCCGGTTGTTTGGCTTGTTGCTCAGAATTAAGTTTCTGGATCATCGCTTTTTCGCGATCGCCATCCTCTTTCCGATTCAGCCGGTAATAAACTGACGCCAATAGCACGCGAGCTTCAACGAAATCCTGGTACTCCTTCAAAACAACTTCGAGCAGCGGAAGTGCCTCAGCAGGTTTGCCGGCTGAAGCGTAAACGGCGGCCAGGTGATAACGAGCATATTGATCTCGCGGACGAAGATGAATAGCTCTACCAAGGTAGGTTAAGGCCTCTTCCGTTTGCTTGTCCTGGCGTAACAAGATTCCCATATACAGATTGGACTCGAAGTCGTTTGCGTTGCTTGCCAATTCGGTCTTAAAAGCTTTTTGCGCCCGCTCACCATCTCCCAGGCGCATTAGTGTGCGACCGTACCAGGCCTGAACCGTAGGCAACTTGGGATTCAACTCAACAGCACGTTCGATCTCCTTAAGCGCATTCTGCGCATCGTCAGCCACGAGTAACATAGCTCCCATCAGGAGTCGTGCCTCTGCGGAGTTATCATCGCGAAAGAGTTCGTTAATAATCTCCTGACCCTTCGTTGAGTCGCCGTGGCTTATATAAGCGCTGCCCAGCAAGTAGGCGATGGTGCGATTCGTAGGGTCTGCCTCTGCCAATGGCGTCAATAACTCGATTACTTTTTTGTATTCACCTAATCGGACCTGGCAATCCGCTAACACCAGCTTAGCCGTTAACGGATCCGGGCTCTTCGAATTGGAGGCCAGGAAGCGGGTTAACTCGGTGGCGGCATCTGAAAATAGGGCTGCCTTGTAGTAAGCCATCGAGAGGTTAAAACGAATAGTCTGGTTCTCAGGGGCAATCACCAATGCTCGTTTATACTGAAGAATCGCATCTTCATATCGACCCAAAGATGAGTACGCCGCGGCCAGGTTCGAGCGGACGTCAGCTCGCACGGGATTCTTGACCAGGATCGCCTCATAATCTCGCACTGCGCCTATCACGTCGCCCGATTGGTGCAATTTGATCGCGCGTTCAAACGCCGCATCAACACCGTCGCCAGTGCCCTGGGCTAATGCGTGTCCGCTCAGCACGCCCGCTAAAAGTATGAGCAAAGCGATCGCCTTTGCGATCCTGCTATTTGGTGTCTTGATTGCCATTTGTGAATTCTGGAGAGCGTGAAATCCAGGCAGAGTATACAACAGCGGCTTTCGTTGTGACTAAACGGCTACCTTCCTAAATCGCGTGTAATCACTTCTGGTATTCACCATGCAACGACACTATACTGCGATACGTCCAAAAGATTACATCTTGCTCTGAAGGTGTGTGGGTCTGAGCGTTCATCCCCCGGGCACCAGAATCCAACTAAACAAAGAGGCGCGCGCCGATGAAATCGCTAATCAGTCTTGTTCTCTCAATCATACTGGGTTTGTTGCCGTCAATTGTGGTTGCCCAAACCCCTTCCGCCCAGCAAGATGATGATGTCATTCGAACCCGCACCTCCGAGGTAAAGCTGGACGTGGTGGTGAAGGACAAGAAGGGGCGTCCCGTAAAGGATTTGAAGCTCAGCGATTTCGAGGTCTTTGAGGATGGTGTCAAACAAAGGGTCGAATCATTCAGGTTTGTTTCGACTCAAGGCGCAGCCCGCACTGAACAATCAGATTCGAACGTAACTGGCGCAGCATCGACTACTTCATCGACTACTACTCCAGCTACAGCCAACCCGCCAGCGCAGCCAACCAGATCCACCCCTTCGGTAACAGCCCTTGTTTTTGATCGACTATCCACTGAGGCTCGCGCATTGTCTCGAAAGGCCAGCCTGGCTTACTCCCAACAGGGAACGTCAACCGGAGATTACACTGGCGTGTTCAGCATCGATCAGTCTCTGCGGACTATTCAGCCCTTTACCGAAAATTCCGAATTAGTAAGAGCTGCCATTGAAGCAGCAACGTCGAGTGCCCCATCCGGCTATGCTTCAGGAGCTTCCAAAATCAGGGACAATGCCGAGCGCGGCATCGTCCTGGATCAGCAGATTTCAACCGGCGCTTCTTCAGCAGCCGCTGCCGGTGCTGCTCGGGACAGTGGAGGTGCGTCGGCGGCAGGGTCAGAAGCCGGCCAGGCCGCAGCTGAGCAAAAGTTGTTGGAGATGCAATCTCAAATGCTGGACCACTACGAAAGACTCGAAAGAGACCAGCAGGGGTTTGCAACTATCAATAGCTTGCTTGCGGTAATCAATCCGATGCAGAACCTTCCCGGTCGTAAAACAATCATCTTCTTCTCTGAAGGATTGAAGATGCCGCCAGACGTTCAGGCTAAGTTTCCATCTGTTATCAATGCAGCCAATCGAGCGAATGTCGCAATTTACACTGTTGATGCTGGTGGATTGAGAGTTGAAAGCAACATCCTTGAGGCGAAGCGGGAACTTGATTCACTGGCCGCAGGCCGAATGGCGCAACAAGGTCGTGGAAACGATACCGGAGTAAACGGACCCTACACACGGTCCCTCGAAAGAAATGAAAGCTTACTCCGACATGATCCCAGAAGCGGTTTGGGATCCCTCGCCGACGAAACCGGCGGAATTTTGATTCATGACACGAACGACCTGGTGACCGGCCTTCGTAGAATTACCGAAGACATGCACGGCTACTATTTACTCACTTATGTCCCAGAAAATAAGGACTACGACGGGACGTTCCGACAGATTAACGTCAAGCTCAATAAATCGAACCTCGACGTTCAATCACGAAAGGGATACTACGCAGTTGAGCAGCTGGGGCAGTTGCCAATGCTCGACTTTGAGGCTCCAGCACTTGCCGCAGCACGTAAATACGCCGGTCGCAATTCCTTTGATTTTTACGGTGCAGCGCTGAGTTATCCAGCGCCAGGTCGCACCGGACTAACGCTTGTGATTGCTGAAGCTCCTTTGAGTGCGTTTAAGTTTTCGCCGTCAGTCGACAACAAGACCTACAGCACCAATTTTTCGATTCTCGCGTTAGTGAGAGATCAGTCAGAACAAGTCGTTCAGAAGTTGAGCCAAAACTATTCCCTGTCTGGCCCGCTTGAGAATTTGGAAGCCGCGCGTAAAGGTGACGTGCTCTTTTATAAAGAAACCCAGTTGCCACCAGGTAAATACAATGTGCAATTGCTCGCCTATGACGCCTCCGGTAAAAACTTAAGTATCAGATCAAGCATTCTTGAGGTGCCTGACGCTGATGACACCAAGCCACGGATCAGCACCGTTGCAATTTTGAAAAGAGCTGAAAAACTGACTGCCGAAGAGCAAAAGAATCAGCCGTTTCGTTTTGGAGAACTGCTGGTTTACCCAAATCTTGGTGAAACGGTAAAGAAGTCGGTCACCAAACAGTTAGCATTCTTCATCACAGCGTGGCCCGCAAAGGGTTCGTCGACTCCGTTGAAGTTAACCTTACAGATCTTCCAAAACAGGAAGTCCCTTGGACAAACCTCCGCCGATCTCCCAGCCCCAGACGCCCAGGGGCAAATCAAGTATGCCAGTGCGATCCCACTCGATAAGTTTCAACCCGGTGTGTTTGAACTGAAAGTAACGGTGAGCGATGGGAAGAACGAGGTCAGTCGTTCAACTGAATTCAGACTCGGCGGTTAGAACCGGATCGTTCACAGACTTCCGCGATTCGAGGCGATTCGACTGGACCGGCCTTAGATCTCCCTTTTTCACCGGGCTTTGCTCAAGAAGTCCGCGGCTTATAACTCTCTGATTCACACCGGGCTTCAGCCCGGTGATCCAACGGACCGACAGAGGAAGGTACCGTTTCAACGGTTTCCGATGACTGCCTCGTCCTCGATTGCTTCTAACCGAGAGACTAAGACCAAACCGTTGAACGGAAAATAATATACTTACTCATAAGCACCACTTTACGCACCAGGGCAAGCGTCTTATTGCCTTTCAAAACAGGGGCTATCTTTTTCACTGGTGCACGCTAGCTACAGTACTTTGAGCACTCATGGTGAAGCGTCAGGTAGTCGAGAGGATCAGCTTTTAGGCGTGTTCACGGTTTATCTAGACGAGAGTTACGGAATGCCGGACGGCTTATGCGGTTGCGGGATACGTCGCAACTGCCGCGCAGTGTATAGAGTTTTAGCGTGTTACAAACGCCTTACTACCTCATTTGGATTGATAAGGCGAAGGTGGAGGAAATAGTTACCGATCTCGATCTGATGTTCCCGAACGTCGCTTAACTCTCTGACGGATTGGGCACCTTTCGCAATTTCTTTATCTAGTTTCTTTAGGTTAGTGCTGGCCGGAGTTCTGTATGCGCCGGGCGAGTTCTTTTGCTTCCTTCACGAACTCACCGCGAGGAGCTTGTCGTAGATATGCCTCAACTGATCTGGAGGCGTCACCTAACTCGCCCCGGCTCATGTAGATTAGTGCCAGGTGGTAATGAGCGGCCACGCAGTCTTCGCCTCCCATAAGCAACGCTCTGACCAACGAAGTCTCCGCCTCCTGCAAACTTCCCATCTCGAATTTCGCAATGCCGATCCACAAGTGAGGGACAGCGCGAGTGCTATCGAGCGATACAGCCTGACTTAAGAGTTCCAGAGCCCCGTTGAAATCGCGGCGCTCAATCTGGACCAGGCCCATGTTGTACTTGGCGTTGAAATTCTTCGGATCACTGGCGAGTACAATCTGAAACTGTTTTTCCGCTTCGTCGATGCGTTTGAGCTTGAGGTACTGCGCGCCGAGATCGTTACGTGCGGCGATGTATTCTGGATATAACTGGAGAGCCTGTTCGAAAGACGTCGCAGCCTCCTGGAACTTACCTTTGTTTACAGCCTTTAGTCCCAGGACGTACGCCTTCTTCGCATTGGCAGGAACCTGCTGGCGTAACTCGGCAGCGGAGACCACACGTGCAGCAAGGGCCGTAACGTGTTGGGCCTTCTTTTCTCGCATCTCCAGATTGACATTCACAGTTAAGCCACGACCAAGCTCAATCTTCTTCGAGACAGGTTCGAAGACACCGTCGAGCGTCTCAGCTTGAACAAAATAGATACCCTCACTAAGGTTCAAGATCTGAAACTCCCCGCTCTTATCCGTATGAATCGTCTGGAGAATGCTCTGGTGATTTCGGAGAATAATTTTTGCGTAGCTCTCGATCAGAAATCCGCTGGGTAGTGTTACCCGGCCGAGAATTACTGCATTGTTAGTATCAGCAGTTCTTAACCTGGGATCGATATCGTCCTGTGCTAGCGAGCTAGAACAGAATACGCCAAGGACTATCGCTACTAAACCTGCACGAACAGTTCTTCTCATAAATCACCTCAAGAAACTGCTCAATAAGAAGTTGAGTCTCTGGTCGGGTGGGCTAACGCTTCCATTTTAGCTCTCCCCACGAACCAGAGCCAATGAAACGATAAAGACCACGGACTCTGCCGACTAAAGAGACCAGATTGTTAAGGCCCAAAAGTACAGCGGCGCGAGAAGCATTTGCCTCTCGCGCCGGAAAGTTAAGCAGGGTTGAATTCGAACTAGAACGTGAACTTGAAGGCGAACTCAACTATACGGCGACCATGCTTGTTAATCACTTTACCAAAGTCTCGAACGGTATTGCTTCGGTCACCCGCACTTCCATTGGTGTATCGAAATCCGCCCGTAGGATCACAGGTGCTCGCCGTGTTGCCGCCGGCACCGGTGGGTACCGTAATTCTGCGGTTACACACCGTATCGAGAGCCAGGTAGATATCGCTATCTCCCAAGCCAAACGAACCGGTATTGATCTGGGTCGGATACGCCTGGTTGAAGATGTTGAAGAGTCCGGTTCGGAACTGGAACTTCGTCGTCTCAGTTATATTGAAGTTCTTAAAGAACGAAACATCGAAGTTGCTTCGACCAGGAGTCCGAATATAGAAGGGCGGTTGTGATGGCCCCGTGTTCGGGAAAGAAGGAATCGCCAGCTTGCTGAGATCAAACACCTTCGAATTCAGTGCAGTCCCCCCGAGCGCTGGATTGGCCAGATAGATTGGCGTAACGGCACCCAAGCTCGCGCCTGCATTGGTTCCATTGAAAGCGTCCGAACCATACCAGCCAACTGCCTGACTACCAGTGGCAATGTCCCCGAGGAACTTCAGGCGAACCGGTCTGCCGCTCTGAATTGTCGTAATTCCCGAAATCTGCCAGTTGTTGAACACGCCGTTTGTGAAAGCGTTCTTCCAGCTGCCACGTGCGATATCCGGCAAACTCCAGTTGTAGGACATGTTGAAAACGTGTGTACGGTCGAATGGAAGCACGCCCCAACTACGATTGCGCGTATCGATCGGGTCGGCCCACGCCGCGCCATCAGTCTCGCTAGTGGCCA
>QHXL01000071.1:0-8097 GCA_003222935.1 Acidobacteriota bacterium | reverse complement strand
AGTGGCGAAGTACTGAAGATTTCTTCCGCTGTGGCTCAAGGTAGCCTGCAGTGAGTGATAGGTGGAGGTTCCGGTGAACTGATACGCACCTACCGAGTTATAAGCGTTAAAGGGTCGGTAAGTTCTGAGCACCGATCCATCGAGAGCAGCACGCTGTACCGGAACCGCAAGGTTAATATTGGTATAGAGAATTCCGCCTGTGGCAGCGCAGTTTGCCGGGTCCGTTGCGCCGACGCATACCGGTGCGGCTAGTGGGATAGTTCCCTGCGATAATCTACCCAATGGAACGATATTAAGATTTCGCTGTTGCGGTAGATGTCTGCCCTGGGTACCTACGTAGGCCACAGCCAGAATGTTGTCAAACGGCAGTCGCTTTTCAATCGTCAAACTCATATTCGCGACTCTGGGAATTTCATTGGACTGAATGTCGCGAGTTTGAATACTGACGTTCGATATGGAGCTAAACGGATCGACATTCTTAAGGTCGCTAAAGGACAGACCGTTTGTTGAAGCCCAGGGAGTTCCGACTACCGCACTATAGGTATTCGGCATCTGGCCGCTCGAGTAGTAATCGTAGTTGCCCTGAACTCGGTTGTAGAAAAGACCAGCACCCGCGCGGACAACCAAATCACCCTTACCACCGACATCCCAGGCAAAGTTCAGACGAGGCATCCATTGCACTGGCAGGTTAGGCAAAACGCCTTTTGGAATTTCACCCCTGGCGGCAAGTTTAAAGCCATTCGGTTTGGTTCTGTCGCCGTTTATGAAAATGCCTTGATTTGGGTTGAACGCCGCAGGATCAAATAACACTCCAAGACCTTTGCGCTCAAAGTTCTGCGGCATGTAGCCCAGGCGCATACCATATTCAAGCGTTATGTTCGAACGCATCTTCCAGCTGTCCTGAGCATAAAACTCGTAGTTGTAGTACCGGAAATTATCGAGTGGTCGGTTTGTCGCCTGGCCAAACTCGATTGGCTTGCCAACAAAGATATCGCCGAAGTTATTCAGAGTACCTGTTGTCTGACCCCATTGAGCCGTCTCAATATTGGTGTCGCCGTTTGACTGCTGACGTTTGTTCGCTTGCTCAACGAAGGCACCAAACTTCAACGTATGGGTATTGTGTACTTTCACAAGGTTATCGGTAACCGCGAAGCTGTCGTTCCAAGCCAGGATCGGATAGCCGTATGCGGTATGCAGATCGCCACCGCCCCAGGTAATAACACTGACTGGAACGTAAGGATTGGTATTCGGGAAGAAACCAACGCGCTGGATGCCCAAAGCTGAATACGAGACTTTTTCGGGTTCCGCAAAATCGTAATTGAGCTGAAGCTTGCTGGCACTAAACAGGATCTCGTTCGTCATTGTGGGACTGATGATATTCGTCAGATTAGCAACGAACGATCTGCCAAGGTTCTTTGAGGACAACTTACCCGGCAATTCGTAGCTGGAAGAATCCCACCAAAGACCACGTGGAAATCCCTGCTCTTCATACTCACGCGCAAAACGAACGTACAGTTTGGTCTTGTCGCTGATCGAGTAGTCAAAGCGGGAAGTAAACTGTTGTCGGTTATTTGGCCTCAGCACGCTGTATACATAGTTTGGCTGGCCAATCGCAGCGTTAAGGTTCGGAGCGGGATAAAAGTTTAAGAGCGCCTGACCGAGACCCGTCGGGTCTTTACAGGGTCGCAGGTCGTTGTTAGGAGCGACGTCGTTGTTGTTTCCTGGATTTCCAACCACGCCGTTTGCGGTACAACCAGCGGGCACTGTGACTGAACCAGGAGCGAGTTCACTAAAGTCACCGCTTCTCATCTTTAATGTTGGAACGGTGAAGAACCTCGAGCCCTCATCAACTTGCTGGTAGTACCGCTCGTAGCCGACAAAGAAAAACAGCTTGTCGCGGTTCTTATTGAAGTTGGTCCAGGGCAGCACAACGGGTCCACCAACGTTGCCGCCGGGATAGTTGTACTTGCTCAAGGGTCGCGCCACTATGTTTCGTCCGTCTGGTCCACCGATAGAGTTCGAACGATCGTTAGCCTGGAATTTGTTATGGCGAATATAGTCGTAGATTGAACCGTGGAAATCGCTACTTCCACCCTTGGTCGTCGCACTGATCTGAACCGCACTGGTTCCATGTTCAGCCGCATAGTTGCTCGTCTGAACTTTTACTTCCTGGACCATGTCGGGATTGGCGGTGATAACGGTTCCGTTGTTAGAACCGATGTCAATCATTCGCGAGCCGTCAATCGTGACGTTGTTCTGTTCCCCTCGCAAACCGTTCACGTTGTAACGTGAGTTCGCGTTGGCACCGCCACCGAACGCGATGCTTTCCAAATCCGTACCGTCTGGTGAAACAACACCGGGCAGGATGCGCAACAACTCAAGTGAGCTTCTGCTGATGATCGATAAGTTATCGATCTGCGCCGCGGTGATCGTGTTCTCTTTAGCGCCAGTCTCAGTTTGCAGATTACCTGGACCAGAGGAGATGACTACTGTTTCGCTGGGCGCGCCGATCTCAGTGACGATATCGAGTGAGCGGGTACTGCTCGTTTCGATAGCGAGGTTTGACTGCTCAACCTTCTTGAAGCCTGACGCCTCTATTGTGAGTTTATACTCACCTGGCGCAAGCGCCGAAAAGGTAAAGTCCCCGTCGTCGCGGGTTACAGTCTTACGCTCATCCTTCGTTCGTTCATTGGTAAGCGTCACTGTTGCGCCACGCACAATGGCGCCTTGCGGATCCTTCACCGTTCCACGCAACGTTCCACTACCGGTGGTTTGAGCGAATGTCGTTTGCACCCCGATAACCATCAGGCATGCAATCAACGCAATAACCAAGCGAACTAATGAGCGATTATTTATTAGGTTCATAACGTCCCTCTCCGTGCTTCTCTTTGAAGCGATGGGAATCTGCCACTTCGGAATTGCCGAGCTACGCAATTTCAAAACTGCTGGATGGAAGACCTAAAGCTTATTTACTTATCGAAACTACACTTCAGCGGCAGAGCTGCCGCATTTTTAGGAATCTGCACCGTAACCAAACGTCGTGCGTAAGAAGACTGGATAACGTAGCTTTCGCGCCCACGTAATCGGTCAAACAGCTGGACACAATCCGTAGAAAGGATTGCGAAATCTAATTTGAGAGTAGAACCAAGAGTTTGTTGCAAGACCAGACAAAAGCCTTAGTACTACCAACCGAAAGCCTTTGTCAAGAGTTTTTTACTTAGACCAGCTATTTCATTCTCTGTACTTTTGGTAGTTACTGACTCGGTTGCAGAACAAAAACTACACAGGCAATATGAATGCCGACAGACACTTTCCAAAATCTCGTCAACCGCTTTCTGGACAAGCACTCGAAATTCTGCAGCTATTAGTTAGTTTTGCGATCATAGACAAGGACTTTGATTTCGATCGTCGAGCGAACTAATCCTGATTTCTGGATCAGTTCGTCCAAATTATGAAAGCCGTCACGCTGGAACTACTGAAGCAAACTTTCCGGCAAGGACAAGACTGAGTGCGCCCATTAGACGAGTGTCTTCACCAAGCGTCGACGCATAGGCAGGAGCTGAAGACAATCCCCGACAGACGCTACTCCTCTCGATCGTAGTTCGGAGTTCGTCAGCGATGAGTGGCCAAGCGCGCGCGATTTGGCCACCAAGAATTACAGCTTGAGGACTCAGACCCTTGGAGACATTCGAGATTCCAAGACCAAGGTAATGTGCAGTTTCGACGAGCGCATCGACAGCAACCTGATCACCTTCGAAGGCCAGGTCGATCAACCGCTCAAAATTCGGCCTGCCCTGTCCGTTAGTCAAAGTTCTCTGTGAGTAACGCGCGAGCGCCGCACGCTCAGAAGCAAAAGCCTCCCAACACTCGTCACTACCAGCTGCACACGCTACCGGTGCGCCTTTTCCGATTGTCATGTGTCCGAACTCCCCAGCCCCTCCATCCATTCCATGATAGACCTGACCATCAAAAATAATTCCGGTACCCAGTCCATCCTCAACAAGTACCATTATGAAGTCACGTACATCACGTATTTCCGGACGACCTAACCACAACTCTGCTAAGCCAGCCGCATTCGCGTCGTTATCAACCGTCACCGGGACTCCTGTCAATTGGCTAAGGTCGGAGGCGATGGACCAGTTCCTCCATTTGAAGTGAGGAATGAACAGTGCCGTTCCTGTTTCAAAATCCACTAATCCCGGAAGACTGATTCCGATGCCCTCAATTGCAGGCTCGCTTAGCATCTGGCTTTGAATGCACGTCGCAATTCGCCTAAGCGTTATTTCCCGATCAGGATCCGTCTCAAAGATCTCTCTTTTTATAACGCGTCCAACAAGGTCACCGGTCGCAACCGTGGTGTGCGCAGTACCGAGGTCTACGCCGATCGCCAAACAACCAGCTGCACGCAAACGTAGAAGCGTCGGCGGTCTGCCGCCGGTCGATTCACCTTCGGTCTCATAAACCAGTCCGAGAGTTTTTAGTTCTTCTACGATTAAGGAGACCGTTGAGCGTTGCAAGGCGGTTTCGTGTGAGATCTCGGCACGTGAGATTGGCTCCTTCTCACGAACGTAATTGAGTACAATCTGGCGATTGATAAAGCGAATCGTGTCTGAACGTGCGACATTTGCCTTTTTTAGATTTATCCGTCGCAAGGTGTTTTCGAATCCTCAGATGAGCGCGTTATCGAGTTAAACAACCCTAAGACAAGCGCGTCATCTAGCGAAACAATCGTAAGATAAGCGCGTTATCGAGCGAAAAGAATTGCCCTGGATCTATTTGCGGCGCAAACACAAGACTCATTCAATCGGGATAGTTCATCACAAGCCAATTCGTAATTGTTGAAGCTGCAAAAGTTATAGCCAAATCTACAAAGCGGTGAGATTATGACCTATAACACTCCGGCGTCAAGGCATAAGGCTTTGGGTGAAATCAGATTTGGCAGACAGTGCGAAATAGCAATAGCTCAGTGATTCGAGCCGACGTCATCATGTCAGCGTCTGAGCAGATAGTTTATCAGGTCGTTAAATAAGACCTCGATTCAAGAGTAGTAAACAATTCAACATCAGGGAGAAGAGTCATGAAACATCAAGTTTCATTCTTTAGTGTTCTACTACTTTCACTCTCGTTAACCAGTGGATCGGCTCCAAGGCAGTTTAGTAACACCTTGATTCTGACTTCCGTCCAAGAGGAAGCGAGTGCCGACAAACTTGTATACGCAGATTTTGAAAAAGTAGAAAACGGCAGACCGGTGAGCAACAACGGAGGATTAGTCCAAGTCTACACGGGGCAGGAGTCAACTCCGGTTAAATTTAAAGGATTGGCAAACGCTTCTCCTGGGGCGCCAGAATTAGTGAGAGTGAAACCGAACGACCCAAACCATCTCGCCTCATTCGAGTATAGTTTGGTTGGTCCAAATCAATGGGCAAACGTTACGCTGGAGATTCAAGGACACCCTTCACAAAACGGTCAGACGAAAGCGGATGACGTAAGCGGTTACAAACACCTCTCACTCCAACTCTACGCGACTGGAGTGGATTCATTACGAGTTGAGTTCATCAGCCATGGACAGGGTATTGAACTTCAGGGCGGTTATCCGCAACTGCCAATAAGGTTAAAGCCTGGTCTGAACACTTATTTGATTCCGTTGAAGGGTCTGACGCAGCCTACCTGGCAACAAGATAGAATCGATACAAAGACACTCATGAAGAAACTGACGGCGATAAGCATTAGCACCTACTGCAACGAATGCACTCCGCAACTCGGCACTGTTGTGGTGGACAACCTGGTCTTTCAAAAATAAATATCCGAGCATTTCTACTTGGAAGGCGAGGCCGCCCTTTCGAGAACCATTTTTCGCCATTCGATCGGCGACATCTTTGTTGCTTGCTTTACCTCGACCGCAGCAACGATAAGCTTTCTCATGCTTGTCAAAACGGCAAACTCCAGTGCAGAGGATTTTGGTTTGGACGCTTCTTCAAGAACTGAAATTTTTGCAGCGTGCCATTCATTCGGCGGTGAAACTCCAGCCGTTAAGTAAGAGAGAGACTCCAGGCCGACCTCTCCTAAATTCCCAAGGTCCTTTGCCAAAGCCTTCGCTTCGGCCAGTGACGGCGATCTCTCACTCAATGCAATTAGCGCAGGTTCGGCGTCGCGCCATTCGGTCAACATCTTACGTAGCTCAACAGCAGATGTTTGAAACCGCGGCGCATCCGAGATTAGACCATCTACCATCTTTGCAAACTGTCGTGCAGCAGCGCTATCAGGAATAGCCGCGTCCACAAGTCCGGTCAGCGGACTCAACATCGTAGCAGGGCGTTGCTGACCACGTCTGTATTCCTTCACCGGCTCAACAATCGACAGCAATACTTTCAACGGTCCGATCTCATTACTTCCCGCCATTCGTCTCAGCAATACATCAACGTTTCGTTGATGTGTAAGCCCCAGCTCTTCCAATTGCACGCTAACTACTGCTAACCGGCGATACATATCATCGACGTCAGTAACAATCGGTGGAGACCATAAGCGTTCTGCGATAGCAGCAGTACGTGGCCAGATTCGCGAATCAATTGTTTCGGGGCTAACCCATTCTGCCCACATCGTCGCTTCGCCGCCGAGAATGTGTTTCCTTTCATTTTCCGTGAGCGCACTGTCGGGCGGAATCGGATCCATTGCATAGTGCTGCGCGGCTGGAAAGCTGAGATCTATGTAATAGCCGTTCGAAAGAATTCCGTCGTAACCCTTTCGGGCCGCGTCCGCTAGCGCCTGCGTTCCGCGCCAGGAATGGATAACGGTGCTCGTCGGTAACCCAGGTTGCAGGATTTCATCCCAACCGATCATCTTCTTATCGTTCTTCTCCAGTATCTTCAGCAGGCGTTGATTGAAATAGGCTTGCAGCGCGTGATTGTCCTTGATTCCCTTCTCTTTCATGAAGGACTGAATTTTTGGATTGCGATCCCACTGCTTACCTTCGTTTTCATCGCCGCCGATGTGCATGTAAGCATCCGGAAAGAGCGCAGCCATCTCAGTGAGGAACGTTTCGAGAAACTTATAAACATCTTCGCGCGTTGGATCTAAAGCCGGTTCGAAAATTCCTGCTCCACGTTCGATGGTATATGGCCCAGGCGCGCTACCGAGTTCCGGATGCCCAACCAACCAGCTCGTCGCATGCCCGGGAATATCAAACTCAGGCACAACACGAATCCCGCGTTGACGTGCGTACTCAATGATCTCCTTGATTTGTTCTTGAGTGTAGAACAGACCGTCAGATCCCATCTGATGAAGCCTGGGAAACTTCTTACTCTCAACCCGAAAACCCTGGTCCTCAGTTAAATGCCAGTGCAGCACATTCAACTTCAGTGCGGCCATGCCATCGAGATTTCGTTTCAAAACTTCGGGTGGCTGATAGTGACGCGCGATATCAATCAACAAACCGCGCCAGCGAAAACGAGGCTGATCTTTAATCTCGACAGCCGGGAAGTAGTAACCATCACGATCTGAAATCAACAGCTGAAGTAAAGTTTCGAGTCCCCTTAAGGCACCGACTACAGTTGGCGCAACCAACTGAACCTGAGTGCCAGAAATCTTAAGTTCGTAGCTCTCATCTTCCCCGAGTGCAGGGATGCCACTTCCTGGCCCCGAGCACTGGACCACGACCGTGGCGGCTGCGGCATCTGTCTTTAAGCCCGGTGTAATGGTCACGTTCGTGCGACCCTTAAGGCGAGTCAGGAATCTTTCGATCGCCGCTTGTAACCTCGCATCTGTATGTCCTTTCGTCGCGACCCCGAAGGTCTTATCAATAACTACCCGTCCCTCGAGAAACCGCACGGCGGTGGGCACGGGCATTAAGTTGTGTTGAACTGGGCCACCTGATAACAAAGGAGTGTCCTGGGCACTAACAAAAGAAGGAAACAAAGACAGGGCCAGTAGCAAGAATTTCATTACAGCTTTTTGTGTTTTCATTTTCTAAGGCTGCGAGCGAAGGATGAGAGAACTCAGTATTGGAGTTTGCAAAATTGGACATTACTGAAAAGGATCAAGACTATTGACCGTACTGCAATTTGCGGATATCTCGCCAGCTAACGAGCTTGATGTTGTGCG
>QHXL01000563.1 GCA_003222935.1 Acidobacteriota bacterium | reverse complement strand
CTGATCAAGCCCGGCATTAAGGAACGTCTTACGGATTCGATTCGCACTGCTCTAAAACTCACTGGCGGCGCTGTACTCATTTCAGTTGTCGACGGTGAAGAAAAACTTTATTCAGAGCGGATGGCTTGCGTGATTTGCGGCATCAATGTTCCTCCGCTTGAGCCAAGATCGTTCTCTTTTAACTCGGCGTATGGCGCATGCAAGCGGTGTCATGGTTTGGGAACAGTCATGGAGATCGACTCGCTCAAGCTGATTCCAGACGCGAGCCAGACTCCCGAAAAACTTGGCTACATGGGTACCGCGGACAAACAGGGTTCCGCCTATTTGAAGAGCGCACTCCTTGCCGTTTGCAAACACTTCAGTGTCGATCCCAATACTCCTTTCGCCGATCTACCCAGGGAAGTTCGTGAAGGTTTCCTGAATGGAGTTGGAACAAAACTAAACTTCAAACAGGGACTCTATTCCTATCAAAGCGAATGGAAGGGTGCTCTTAACTGGCTGCGCGATCGCCTCAACGAGGCTCCATCCGAAAAAATCAGAGTCGCACTTGAGGACCTCGTATCACCAAGTGTCTGTCAGGAGTGTAAAGGACAACGATTGCGCTCAGATTCACTCTCGGTTCGAGTCGGTGGACGAGGTATCGCCGACTACACTTCATTACCGATCGAGGACTCAGTCGCAGCTTTCGAGCAAGTAAAACTCAACAATCGTGAGGAGCAGATTGCTGGTCCAATTCTGAAAGAGATTCGCAACCGACTGCGTTTTCTCACCAGCGTGGGACTCGGTTATCTAACGCTCGATCGTGCTTCGTCTACTTTGTCAGGTGGCGAAGGACAACGAATTAGATTAGCGACCCAGATTGGATCACAACTTCGAGGAGTTCTCTATGTTCTGGACGAACCTTCGATCGGTCTTCATCCACGCGACAATCAAAAACTGCTTGAAACATTGTCCGCCCTTCGCGACCTGGGAAACACCGTCCTGGTCGTCGAGCATGACGAAGAAACAATTCGACGAGCAGACTATGTTGTCGATCTTGGACCAGGCGCCGGTGCGCACGGCGGCGAAGTTGTTGCGTTTGGTACAGCGGAAGATATCGCAGGTAATCCTCAGTCTGTTACGGGTCTTTACATGCGTGGCTCAAGAAAGATCGAAGTACCAGCAGAGCGACGTGCACCTAACGGTAAGTACCTCAGGATTCAAGGAGCACATGCCAACAACCTGAAAGACATCGAGGCGACCTTCCCGATAGGTCTCCTGACTGTGGTCACTGGCGTATCCGGATCAGGTAAATCGACACTGGTTGAAGACATTTTGTATCCAGCTCTCGCGAAACATCTTTATGGCTCGGTGGCAGAGCCAGGAGAATATGAATCACTCGAAGGCCTCGAACACATCGACAAAGTAATCGAGATCGATCAGTCGCCAATCGGCCGAACGCCACGATCAAATCCGGCGACATATACGGGGTTGTTCACACCTCTTCGCGAACTCTACGCAATGATTCCCGAGTCACGTGAACGTGGCTATAAACCTGGTCGCTTCTCCTTCAACGTTAAGGGTGGACGTTGCGAAGCTTGTGAAGGCGACGGAATGAAGCGCATCGAGATGAACTTCCTTCCGGACGTATATGTCCTTTGTGACGTCTGTCGCGGCGCTCGATACAACCGCGAGACGCTTGCTGTTAAGTACAAAGGAAAATCGATTGCTGATCTGTTGGATACTACGGTCGAGGAAGCACTACCAATTCTCGAGAACCTGCCACAGATAAATCAAAAGCTGCAGACCCTGTTAGACGTCGGACTTGGTTACATAAAACTCGGTCAATCAGCGACCACACTTTCCGGCGGTGAGGCACAGCGAATCAAACTGGCGAAGGAACTCTCCAAGCGCGCGACAGGCAGAACGCTATACATCCTGGATGAGCCAACCACCGGCCTTCACTTCGCTGACGTGCACAAATTGCTTGACGTCCTCCAGCGCCTCGTTTCACTCGGTAACACAGTAATTGTTATTGAGCACAACCTTGACGTCATTAAGTCAGCGGATCACATAATCGATCTTGGACCAGAAGGCGGTGAACATGGGGGCCGGGTGGTCGTCGCGGGAACGCCGGAGGAGGTCGCTCGTTCTCGACGTTCGCACACGGGCCAGGTGTTAAAGCCGTTACTCAATGGGCGACTAACGCGCATTGGTGATGGTGCCGGTAATGGTCACAATCAAACCGGTAAAGATCACGCGTGATATACTGCGACCGCTACTCAACCTTGTCTGCATAAGACCTTCCGAATGTCTCAGTACGACGACAACTTCGCGCCCATCGACCTTAAGGACGTAAAAACCTATCCGCTGTCTTCGCGTTCAAGCAAAGTTAGCCTCGATGATTTTGCCAAACCGATCGATCCAAGTTCCTCAGTAGAACACTTCATCTCCAGTCTGCCGAACATACTGGCAGCAAAGAACCTGAAACTATTAGTCGAACAAGTGTGGCGCGCCCGGGATTTGAAGAAACCCATCATTTGGGGAATTGGCGGTCATGTAATCAAGACTGGGTTAGCGCCGTTGTTGGGGATACCTGACGGCAGTAGCTGCGAACGGATCCGTGCTGGTCCATGATGCCGAAATTGCGATGGTCGGTTCAACTTCCGAAGACGTCGACGCAACGCTCTCTGAAGGAGTATTTGGGGCAGCAGAGGAAACAGGCCAACTGCTAAATGACGCGGCCAACGCCGCAGCCAATGATCGTATTGGTCTGGGTGAAGCAATGGGCCGTGCCCTTCTGGCAACCGACCCTCCGAACAGAAATTACTCACTGCTTTGCACTACGTATGAAGCCAGGATTCCTTTCACGGCACACTTATCGATCGGCGGCGACATAACCCATTTTCATCCCAACGTCGACGGCGCAGCGCTCGGTGAGAGTTCACACACAGACTTTCGAATTCTCGCAAGTATCGTCAAACAGATGAACGGCGGCGGTGTTTATCTAAACGTCGGCTCGGCAGTCATTTTGCCGGAAGTGTTTTTGAAGTGTGTGAGCCTGGTGCGCAATCTAGGCAATCCACTTTCAGACATTACCACCGCAAACTTCGACTTTATCCAGTCGTACCGATCTTTGACCAACGTAGTGCGCCGACCGACCGAAAACGCTGCCGGCCGCGGTTATTCAATCACCGGCCATCATGAATTAACTATTCCTCTCCTCGCCGCCATGCTGCTGCAAAAACCCTAACGGCAGCAATTCCGCGATCACAACGTTAAGCACTCTTGACCATGCACCCCGCAAAGCCTTATTCTGCGCCTTGGCCTCAAATTGAAAACGAATTTCAATTTCTTACGAGTCCTGGGTTGTAGTTAACTTCAAACAAGTTCGTGGGAAAGGTATTCAAGTGTCATGTTTCGCTCAAGCTCGTTTCTCTCTTTAGTCCTGCTGTTGTCCGGTCTCGTTTCTGGATCCTCTTCATCTCAGTCCACGGTTTTCGGTCAGACTGCCAGGCCTGCGTTAGTTAAAGGACGAGTGGTTGATCAGAATCGTGATGCAGTGCCCGGAGCCCAGCTCACGCTTGAAGTAAGCGATAGCCAGTTACCTGTTTCTACCACCACGAATGAACGAGGCGAGTTTTCTGTCCTCAGTCCCGTCGGTGAAGCCAGGTTGATGGCGATGGCGGACGGATTCGCCATAGGAGCACGAACGATCAAGGTCAAAGCTGGCGACAACTCGCTTGAAATAGTTTTGGAAGTAGCAGACGCGAGTGCGGTTGTGACTGTTACCGACGCCTCGGGTTACTTAACAGAAGCTGTGAGCGGCGCGCTGAAAACCTCGACGCCACTACGCGACATTCCGCAATCGATCAGCGTAGTGTCGAGCGAATTGATCAGGGATCAGTCGATGCAGAGCATGGCTGACGTCATCGCGTACGTACCCGGTATTACCTCACATCAAGGAGAAAACA
>QHXL01000562.1:4474-6951 GCA_003222935.1 Acidobacteriota bacterium | reverse complement strand
CGTCCATTCAAACCCATCGGTTAGCAGGTTCTCGTTGGGAAAATCTCCTTGCCAGGTGTTTGCGAGCACCTCGCCCTCCGGCTCAAATTCATCTCCCCAAACATAAGAAGCTCCTTCCAAACCTCCACGCGCCGCAAACTCCCATTCGGCTTCCGTGGGCAATTGTTTGCCAATCCAGTTTGCATAAGCGAGTGCGTCTTCGTAAGCGACGTGCACTACCGGATGCTTTGCGAGATTCTTCAAACTACTGCATGGTCCAAGCGGATGTCGCCAACTGGTACCAGGCACATAGGTCCACCATTCAAAATGGTCGCTCAAGTCAACTTTGTAACCTGGTCGGCGAAAGACTACCGAGGCCGGCACCAGCATCTCAGGTTTTGCCCCTGGATAGTCGGCCGGGCTCGGCAGACGCTCAGCCAACGTCACGTAGTTTGTGTGTTCGACAAACCTGGAAAACTGCGCGTTAGTAACGGTGTACTGATCCATCCAGAATCCCTCGACCGTTACCGGGTGTGCGGGTGCTTCCTCGGGATAGTGATCATTCGATCCCATCTGGAAAGTGCCCCCGGGGATCCAAACCATGTCTTTGAAAGGAGGTTTGCGGGCTTTGCTCACAATTACGGTGTCGGAGTTGACTAGACTGCTCATACTTGGCCTCTTAAAAAACTATAGTGACCAAAGACAAGTGGAAGAACTATTGAGATCAGACTGCTCGGGGTTCTGCTCATGATACCGCACTTACGCGGAAGCAAGGCTACCAATCTGCGTTGACTTGCTGTTCCTTTGAGCTTGCCAGGCGGCGAAGTTATATGGAAAGGCCGGTAACGGTGAATGATGGAACTCGTTCCTTTCCCTCCTGAAGAAAGAAGAAGCTTCAACCTTCAAATGTCAGCCGGCCCTCCCGCTTCGACAACGTCGATTATTTAATTATGCTCTCGCGAATTTGCTAAATCACCTGTCAGAAGTAACAGGCTCAAGACGTGTCGATACGCCGTTGGCAAATGGCGCAATCATCAAGCCTCAACCAACTTTGCCAAACGGTCATCCTGAACGAATCGCCGAAACCGTGTACTACATCGTACCGACCCAAAGTTTTATTCAATCTAAACTCGGCCCGTTAGCATTCCTTCTCTAAGCAGTTAGTTTGGATTACTGCGACGCACGCAGCAACCTCAACGCTTCAAATCTTATAGCCCCGTTCAAAAGGTAGGACACATTGTCTGTCGTACGCCGTAAAATCCTTTATGTCGAAGACCACAAGGATACGCGCGACATGGTATGTCTTGTTCTCGAGAGTAACGACTTCGACGTACGCACCGCGGGGACACTTGAAGATGGAATTCGCCTGGCCCAGGAAGAAGTTTTCGATCTTTATTTACTTGATATGTGGTTGCCGGATGGAGTCGGACTCGAGCTTGCTCGAATCGTTCGCAAATCTGATTGTGCAACACCAATTGTCTTCTTTTCAGCGGCCGCTTATGAGAGCGATCACAGTGACGCTCTAGCAGCCGGTGCCCAGGCCTACCTTATCAAGCCAATTAATCCCACGGAACTTTGCGACGTGATCTCAACTCTCATTGAATCCCCTGAAATCGCCCGCACTGCTAAGCGCGTCTCAGTCGCCTGACATTTCACTCCCACAACTTTTGGCCGAAGTTGAGTTCCTCGGCATTCATGTTGCCAATCTAAGTTGAGTCACAAATAACCCGAAATAGTGGCTGGGAATTGAACAACGGGAGTTGTGACCGTATGGCTGGGATACACCATCAGTCTGCGCTAAGAAAGGTCAAACAATGAAGTGGAATGAAAGTTTTAGAAAGTTATCGGTCGCGGCTGCGACCGCACTCGGCTCGTCGTGGCTATTCGTAGCAAACGTATTATTGATTCTATTGTGGCTAGCAGCTGGACCATTCGCGCATTTTTCAGATACGTGGCAATTGGTCGTGAATACGGCCACAACTGTATTTACTTACCTGGCGGTCTTTCTTATTCAGAACACCCAGAACCGTGACTCCAAGGCGGTCCATCTCAAACTTGATGAGCTAATAAGTAGCGTGCACGGTGCTCGCAATCGATTTGTTGACCTGGAAGACCTGTCTGATGAGGAACTGGGTCAACTTCAAAAAGAATTCAAGCGACTCCAAAAAAAGGCCATGCAGAATAAAGAGGATGACTACCGAGCAATTGAAGGAGAGGTGGGTTAACAGAAATTCCTTTTAGTGATGAGCTGAAACCCAAGTAGTGGATCTTGCTGGGACCGCAGGCGTCCCCGCCTGCATGTCTTAACTAGAAAGAGTTTGGTATTTAAGGGCAGGCCGACCGCAGCGTCCCCGCTGGCCCGTCTTAACTACAAAGCGTTTGGTGATTAAAGGGCAGGCGGGGACGCCTGGCGGTCCCAGCATCTGCCCGCCCTATTACTTTTTACTCGCTCTCTTTTTTGATGCCTTCTTTGGAGCGCCTGTTTGTGCAGCTTCACT
>QHXL01000562.1:0-4342 GCA_003222935.1 Acidobacteriota bacterium | reverse complement strand
ATCTTCACTTGCGTCGGAAGTTGCACCAGTAGCATTGGCGCTAACGGTTGATGCGAGGGGATTCTGCGCAAACAAATCGTTGAAGCGTTCTGAAAAACTGGTGTCGCGCACTTGCTCCCTCCACTCTTTTCCCCCGGTCCCTTTTTTCTTTGATAGTGGGATACGAAAGTATCCGTCGTCGTCGGTTGTTGCTGTCAGGCCTCTCTTGCCGGTCTCTCTTGTAGTCAAGCGCACGGTCAAGCTGCCGAGGGGATTAAGATCAGCATCGGATACGAATCCGTGAAAAGCATGACTGCTGTCTGACAGGGAGCCCAGCGCCCGTTGCACACGCGCTTCACCACATTGGACCGTCGCACGCAGCCCGCGCGCTTGTTCAATTGATGCTTCAAGCACCTTTGTCCGGTCATCGTTCTCTGTTCCTGACTCCCTGACTCGTTCAAGTTCACGCTCCTGTGAAGCGATAAATGCATCCGGCAGAACACTCAAGAGATCCAACAACTCAATGCCGGTACCAAGGAGTGACAACTTTGCGCCCGCCAAGGGCTTATCGATGAATTCGCGCCGAATTTTTGCTGCCGATTGAGCGCCACTCAGAAAACTTCGATTACTGGATTTGGTTGCCATGATGAAACTCCTGTTAGCTCCTTATCAATCAAGCGAACACTCACGCGGGCAGAACGCCGAAACCAATGCGAGGTTGTCGCGGAATACTCTAAGACCCATCAACGAGGTGGCTCGCATACAATGTGTCGACTGATTGTCCGTTGTCGTATTCATCCCGCCGATGGACCAGGTTGAAAGCGCCACATGCATCCACGTTTCCGCGAAACGATTATCCGCTTCTCGAACACTTCCCGCGGCTAGTATCGCGTTCGCAAATAGGAACTGATTGGTACTCGTCAGCTCACACTGGTTATCGGTCATACCAAGATCATCGAGCGATAAGACAAATACAGAGCTGATCGCAAATCCCAGCGGTTCGTCGGGAACATCGAAAGTGATCTGGTTTTCGCAGATCAACGTCTTTCCAGTTACCCACTTCCTGACGAGCGGAGGCCAGAAGCTAACGGGCGGACCGGGATTCAAAAGACCCAACAGTTTTGCCAACTGGCAAATCTCCTCCTCACTCATATCCTTCCGGCTAACGATGATCAGTATCAGGACGATCACTAAGCCCAGTGTCCATTCGTTACTCAAACCAAGGTTACCGATGAGAACAGTTGTCGCAAGCCGGTCGAGATTTCGGAGAGTCGAGCCTTCCGTGACGAGGCGATTGCGATTCACCACTACGGCGCCTGCCGCAAAGAAAGTGACGGCCCGACCAAGCGGAGCGACGATGATGTTGTCCCGCATCGAACACGTCGGAATGCTGGTGACTCTTTGCCTATCGCTCTTCCAGAGCGAATTGGCAACCGAGGTGACTTCGATTACCGGGAGAATGATCCAGATATGAACGCCGCCTCGATTTCCCGTTTGCGCATTTTCTACCGGCGCCTCGGTGCGTGGTCCATTGTTGATGATTCGATTGTCGTCGAGTTGAAGTCCCTGAACGAAGATCGCAAAGACTCCACAGATCGGCTGGAGATGACTGACTCCGTTGTTGATTATTTCGTTGCGCAGAATGCGAAGGTCGCTAACCTTTGCGAGTGAGATGCCGCCGTACCCCATGAGAAACTGCATGGCCTCGCTCACCTGCGCAATATTTCGACGCATACATCGCGTAATGAAATTGTCAGTAATGTGAAGACCATGCACGCCGATCAAATCGCCGCCGTTCGCCAAGTTGAAGAAACGAACGACACCTATGCCGTTGATCCCCATGTCAGTGATCTTGTTGTTGACGATTTCGATGTCGTACAGGTCACCGGCTGATCTGATGCGAATGTTGACTCCGCCAGGATCGTCGTCGCCAAGATCGACGGGACGGCAGGGATCGCAAGGGTCTTCCGAATTTGGTTTGTCCGGGTTGTCGACCGGATCGACCTGGCCAATGATTTCGATGCTTCCGAGCGTAATGCCATTCCAAATTCCGCCCCGGATTGTGTTGTTCGAGACACGCACTCGATCGGAACCGCCACCCAACTGCACGCCACCTCTCGTGGCAAAGCCAATGACAATCGGATCGGGTGGCGTATGCACGCCTGAAGGTGCACCAACCGTGCCCACATCCGGGGGCACAGTCGGCACTGGAGGGCCACCTTCTCGAGGCAGCACCTCAATAGTGTTGGAGTCGATAAGCACATCGTCCCCGCGTGAAAAGATCGCTTGCCAGATCGTCGGGCGATCACGCATCTGTATCAGGCAACGCTGAACCGTAACGTGTCGCGAGTTGCCAATCTGCACAGCGCTGCGTGGCCCCGATTCGATGGCCATGTCTTCCAGAGTGATCTCGGTCGAATTTGTAATCAAAAACGCGGGTTCGTCCGCGCCGTTAGGATTGAAGATCGATTGGACGCGCGTTCGTTTGCCGCAACCGTGAATCGTGATCGCTACTCGACGGTTGACGTTCACTGCATTCTGAATCTTGAGAAAGTTTCCGAAACTGTGCGTGCCGTCACCAACCGTGTAAGAACAGCAACCTTTGATCTTCGTCAACGGCAGAAACGTCGGACGACAATCGTCAGTCACTTCAAGTTCATTGTCGCCACCTGGCCAGTGGATCATTCCCAATGGCGCTATCCAGCGTCGCACACCATGAGGCGCACGACCCGTACTCAGCTCCCAGGGCACAACTGTGTTTGGTGTTTCAGGTCGAGCAGCAATGATCCAGAAATCATTTCTTCGCAGATTCGCGCCACTGAAGGTGACTTGCAAACCAGTCTTCGCCAATGAGACCGGCGTACCCGGAACGAAGTTGATGGCTGCCGGTGATTGGGTATCGCCCCCGCGATTCCAAACACGCATGTAGAAGTAACCATCATCCGGCGGATCTTCGTTATTGATTGCTGCTGCATCAGCACGTGCAGTCCAGCGTTGACCAAACGGCATCGGAGGAGCACCGGTATCGTTACCCGGCGCTGCTGTGATGTGCAGATCTTGAGTATCAGGGTTATAGCCTCCATCTACTTTCGCCATGAATCCCGATAACTCGGCATTCTTTTGTCCGTTTGAAAGCAATGCCGACCACGGTAAGAGTTCGATTACCTGTCCCTCGAGCGGATAGTGAGCCTGGTCCTTGGGAACCGTAAGCATGTGGATTTTTCGCAAGGCACCAGTGTTGTCAGCCACCAACTTCACGCGATAGAGCGGCGCACCGTTGTCGAAACCCCAGGTGAACTGATTGTTACCGGAGATCTGGACGCGAATCGCCTGGTTTTCAGCACCGAGGTAACCACCATTCACCGGCGGCGAACAGAGATCATCTGTGCCTGCGGTTCCATCGGGCTCAACAGTCAAACGCGCGTCGGGAACAAGTTCGAAGTCACTATTGAGTGTTCCCTCTCCCGCTAAAGACGCGAGCAACTGCGTCCATGCATCAGCACAGTCAACATCACCTACATTCGGCAGAACATGAGCTCGTCGCATGGTTCTTACTCGAGCAGAAGTGTCAGCACCACCCAATGCGACCTCGAACAATTCCTTGTCTTCAACTGCGGAGACTGGCTGTTGCCAAACGTCCAACCAGACAAAATCAAACTGAGCGCCGGCCGGCTGAGTCAATGTTTCACCAGGACGTGAGCCTTGCTGTAACCAATCATTCTGGAGATTGAACGGCTCATCAGCCTGCAGTTCGAGTCGTAGACCGCCGGTGTAATAGGTACCGGCGCTGAGCACCAGGTTGGCGCCAACAGTTTTCAGTTTGAATCCATCGTCCGGACTCCCTGCTGGGCCAATCACGTCAACGCGAACACGACGGGAGTCTTCGGCGTCGAGGCGCTCTGCTTCATTGAAATCATCGTCAGTGAGCACACGTCCTTGTTGCATCTGCACGCGGTCATAGTGTTTGCGGGGGTCGGTTGCGTCTCGTGAGATATCGATGTTAGGCATAAGTCCTCGAGTCAGGTTTCAAAAACGTAAACAGGCAAAAGTCCAAACGGTGCAAACTCATCGACCTTGGCCCGCAAACTGTCGAGCTTGATGGGATTCAGCAAACTGCTGAAAGCTCCGATTTCAGATCCGTTTTCCGCTCCCCGGTGCAGAAATAAGGGCGCACTCTCCGAGAGCTGCGCGTAGCCTGGTTGTCCAAAGAGACGTGAAGTGAAAGTGCCGTCGAAGTTATTCACGAAATAAGATTCGTAAGGGTGTGGCACTCGACTGTGAGGCGATAATGGATTGAGTGGATCTTGATGCTCAATCACCGCGCCAAAACGAAAACAACCTTCCTGCGTATTAGTAACGTTCG
>QHXL01000070.1 GCA_003222935.1 Acidobacteriota bacterium | reverse complement strand
CTCGAGTGAGTCGAAGTAAGTCAGGTTTTCGCCGGCATTCTGAATTTGTTCGTAGGCTACAGAACCGACCAGTGTGGCGCGCGCGGCAAATTCATCCTCGGTAAGGCCTCGAGGCGAACCTGGGTTTTCGGCTAACCGATAAATGTCGATGCGACGAATACTCTGAACACTGTCGTCCTGCGCATTCCGCAGAGGGGCCGGCCAACTCAAGATCACTGCATTGCCTTGCTGAGTGCCCGAAAGCAATTCAGTGCGCTGTTGTACACGCTCAACCGGCGGTAGCGGAGGACGACGCTTCCCGCAGCCAATCACCAACACACTGGCGATCACTATTACTGTGGCAACAAGAGGTCTAGAAAAGTATTTTCGGCTTGATTCGGGCAACGGTAGGTTTGTGCTACAAATCGTCTCGTCAGGTTTCACAAAATGTAACGGCTAAGATCTTGATCTTTTACAGTTGCTGAAAGCATCTTTTCCACGTAGGCGGCGTCGATATGCTGTTTCTTTGGTTCAAGATCAGGCCCTTCAAAACTTATCTCTTCCAACAGCTTTTCCATGATTGTTTGCAAGCGGCGCGCACCGATATCTTCGGTCTGTTGATTAACCTGCGCCGCGAAGTTCGCAATCGAGTCGATCGAATCAGTCGTAAAATCGATCGTCACTCCCTCGGTTTCCATCATTGCCTGATACTGCTTGATCAACGCATTCCGAGGCTCGGTCAAGATTCTCTTGAAGTCTTCGATCGTGAGTGACTCTAGTTCAACGCGAATTGGAAAACGGCCCTGCAATTCGGGAATTAGATCAGAAGGCTTCGAAACATGAAAGGCTCCAGCGGCGATGAAGAGAATATGGTCTGTTCGCACCATTCCATAACGGCTATTCACTGTTGTGCCTTCGACAATCGGGAGAATATCGCGCTGTACACCTTCACGTGACACGTCCGGGCCGTGTCCTGACTCGCGACCGGCGATCTTATCGATTTCGTCGAGAAAGATAATTCCGGAATTCTCGACACGCTCGATTGCGGCTCGAGCAACCTGGTCCATATCGATAAGGCGCTCTTCTTCCTCCTGCATGAGGTACTCCATGGCCTCATCAACTCGCATCTTCCGGCGCTTAGTGCGACCCTGAAACAAGTTGCCCAACATGTCTTTCATGTTGATGCCCATCTCTTCGACACCCTGTGGGCCAGCCAACTCAATTACCGGAAAATTCTTTTCCCTGACTTCCAACTCAATCAAACGATTGTCGAGTTTGCCGCTACGGAGCTGAGTTCGGAGTTTTTCACGAGTACGCTGAAACTGTTCATCTTGTGCCGGTGCGTCGATTTCCGTCGACTCCTCTTCATCAGGAGTCTCCGAGTCGAAATCAAAGTAACCGGAGGTTGAACGAGGCGGAGGTAACAAAAGATCAAGAATTCTCTCCTCGACGTTGAGTTCAGCCTTTTCCGCGACTTCTTCGCTCTTCTCCTGGCGAGTCATCTCAACGGAGATTTCCGTCAGATCGCGAATCATGCTTTCAACGTCGCGACCTACGTATCCAACTTCAGTAAACTTCGACGCTTCTACTTTAAGGAAAGGAGAATTCGACATTCGGGCCAGACGACGTGCAATCTCCGTTTTGCCAACGCCGGTCGATCCGATCATGATGATGTTCTTCGGCATTACATCGACGGCCATGTCGGGCGGTAGTTTTTGACGTCGAACTCGATTTCGGAGAGCTACCGCAACTGCACGCTTGGCATTCCGCTGTCCAACGACATGCTTGTCCAGCTCAGTCACGATCTGTCGCGGCGACATCTCGTCAAGCCGAGCTTCTTCATCAACATCACCAGCTAAATAGATAACCATCGATATCTTTTTGCGGATCTCGCAGGAGACCTCACAATTCCTCAACTACAATATTCTGATTTGAATAGATGCAAATCTCTCCGGCTATACGCAAAGCCTCAACGGCAATTTCTTTTGCAGGCAGGTTTGTATGTTTTACCAGGGCACGAGCCGCCGCGAGCGCGTACGAGCCGCCGGAACCGATCGCCAGTATTCCTTCGTCGGGTGCGATCACATCGCCGTTGCCAGACAAAAGAAACGAGGTTTTGTTATCGGCAACGACCAGCAACGCCTCTAAGTGACGAAGCATTTTGTCTGTGCGCCATTCTTTGCTCAGTTCGATTGCTGCTCGCTCGAGGTTGCCATGGTATTGCTCAAGCTTGGCTTCGAAGCGGGTTAGGAGCGAAAAAGCATCTCCACGCCAGTCGCGCCTGCAAACCCGGCTAGAATCTGATCGTTGTATAGTCGTCGCACCTTTTTAGCGCTCGCCTTCATCACGGTTTCACCTAGAGTGACTTGTCCGTCTCCGGCTAACGCAACTTGCCCGTCTTTGCGTACTAAAAGGACAGTAGTACTACGTATTCGATTGGATTGTTTGCGCATGTTTCTTTGTGAGCACTATAGGAATTCGTTTGAATGTTAGTCAAGGACACCTCAATAGACCGATCAACGCAAATGAACCCAAGTTAGGTTATGATAGTTTTCGCGGTAAACATTCAGCTTTGGTGGACTAATAGATGACAAAACGACCGTGCATCGGCATACCGATGCGAATTGAGATCCCTACGGAGCGGTTCTATTTATCGCGTTACTACAGTGAGGCGATTGCAGCTGCCGGCGGAGCGCCAGTCCATATAAGTTTGATCCCGAACGCCGATTACATAGATTCAGTCGTAGATCGACTGGACGGCATTCTGCTTCCGGGGAGCGACTCCGACGTTGATCCGCTGAGATATGGCCAACAACCGCACCACGGGTTAGGAAATGTTCATCCAATCAAGGATGAAACTGACTTGCTGACCATCGCGGCGGCAGAACGTTTGGGTATTCCGTTGCTGGCNAGTACTCAACGTCTCGCGGGGTGGAACGTTAGTTCAAGACATTCCTTCGCAAGTAGCCGGCGCCATCAAACACGAACAGGGCGCACCTCGCGATCGAGCGTCTCATAACGTCAAACTTGAATCGGCTAGTCGGTTTGGCAAACTGAGTACGACCAACGATTTGTTGGTAAACAGTCATCATCACCAGGCCGTTGATTCAATCGGCGAAAACCTGGTGCCGATTGCCTGGTCAGCAGATGGACTGGTCGAAGCGCTCGAGGATCCTCGCGACGATCGATTCGTAGTGGCAGTTCAGTGGCATCCAGAATTGGGCTGGAAAGAAGATCCTTTTTCACAACGCTTGTTCAAGTCGTTTGTGAGCTACGCATCGCAGCGAGTTCAATCAAATCTCACTTCTGCGACGGTTTAAGAAAACACTGAGAAGGGAAGTGAGCAGATTCATGTCGAACGATATCTTAGGACTCGCGGGAAAAGTCGCATTAGTGACCGGTGCCTCACGCGGTATTGGTAAAGCAGTAGCTGAGATTTTTGCTGAACATGGTGCAGCGGTGGCAGTCAATTACATTCACGATGCCGGGTCAGCCGCAAATGTGGTGGCAAGTCTCCAGCGCCGAGGTGGAAAGGCAATTGCGATCCAGGCTGACGTCTCGAAAGTGGCTGACGCTGAACGGTTAGTTAAAGAAACAGTTGAACAGTTTGGCCGAATAGACTTTCTTGTTTGCAATGCGGGTATCTGGCAGGGTGATGCTGTCGAGTCTATTAGCGAAGAGCTCTGGGACAAGACAATCGAGATAAATCTCAAAGGCACGTGGACAGTCTGCCGTGCCGCAGTCCCTTTTATGAAACAACAGAAGTTTGGTCGGATTGTGATTGTCAGTTCGACGGCGGGTCAGCGCGGTGAAGCCAACGTTTCGAACTACGCCGCCTCCAAAGGTGGTCAGATCTCATTTACCAAGTCACTTGCATCCGAGCTTGCGCATGCTGGAATCAACGTTAACTCTGTTGCTCCAGGCTGGGTCGAGACTGAGATGAACGATGGCGTGTTCGACGACAAGATACGGTTGGACTCAATTCTCAAAACCATTCCGCTGACCAAGATAGGCAGTCCGGAAGAGATTGCCGGGCCTATAGTTTTCTTATGTTCAAGTTGGGCGACCTACATTACCGGCGAAGTATTGAACGTAAATGGTGGATCAGTGTTGTGCGGGTAGGAGCTAAAGTATGACCTTAACTCTCGATCGAGGAGTTCAGCAGGTAAAAGTAAATAGAACACTGCAGCCTGTCGTGTTGGGCGTTGAGAAACTACTTGAAGACCCTGACAATTTTCTCAAGGGTGCGCGGGTAGGTTTGATCTGCAACCAGGCTTCTGTCGATCATGGTTTCCGTCATGTTGCCGATCTCTTTTTCCAACATCCCAAAATTCAGCTGACAGCACTCTTCGGCCCTCAACATGGAATTCGTGGCGACCTCCAGGACAACATGATCGAAACTGATCACGGAGTCGATCGTAAAACCGGACTTCCAGTTCATTCCCTTTACAGCGAGACAAGAGAACCAACCGAAGCAATGCTTAAGGACGTAGATGTTCTGGTTTTCGACATGCAGGACGTCGGCTGTCGCATCTACACGTTCGTCTACACCATGGCGAACTGTATGAAGGCAGCAAAGAAACTAGGAAAGCGAATGATCGTTTGCGACCGACCTAACCCAATTAATGGTTCAGCAGTCGCGGGCAATGTACTCGAACCGGAGTTCGCATCTTTTGTCGGTCAGTTCCCAATACCGACGCGACATGGAATGACGCCGGGAGAGCTCGCCCAACTCTTCAACAAACACTTCAACATTGATTGTGAACTTGAAGTAATCAAGGTTGACGGGTGGCGTAGAGAGTTGTGGCATGACGAGACTGATGCGCCTTGGGTATTGCCATCGCCAAACATGCCTACGATTGAAGCGGCAACAGTTTTCCCCGGAACAGTCCACTTTGAAGGCACGCAAATGTCCGAGGGCCGGGGGACGACAAAACCATTCGAACTCATCGGCGCACCGTATATCGATCCCGATGCCTATGCCGACAAACTGAATGGACTCGGACTGAATGGCGTGTACTTTAGAGCCTCAGTGTTTCAGCCTACGTTTCAGAAGCATGCCGGCGTTAGTTGTGGTGGAGTGCAAATCCACGTATTGGATCGAGATGCTTTTGAGTCTGTCTCCGCGGGAATCGCGATGGTGAAGACGGCCTATGACATGTATCCGGATCAGTTTCGCTGGAAAGAAGCTCCGTACGAATACGTTTACGACAAGAATCCTTTTGACGTCATCAGCGGCACCGACAAAATTCGCATAGCGTTTGAGCAGGGGATTGAGCTAAGGGAAATTCTGAACAGTTGGAAGAAGCCTTTCGCGGAGTTTTCCGAAACCCGAAATGGCTACCTGCTGTACTAACAGTTAACGTAAGTGCTTAGAGGTCGCGATGCCGACGGTTCAGGTTAATAATGAACTTTCAAGCAGTCCTGATCGAACAAGCTAAAGTAGAAGTTTAGATTTGCAGTTCTGGAGGACGAGACTTGGTAAAAGTAGAAAAGGCGATTGAGTTGAAGGAGCCAACACCCGGCATGGCCTGGGCCACGGGTGCCGCGGCGTGGTTGGTTCCCGGCGCTGGCCATCTGATCATCAAGCGATGGGTGAGGGCTGTTTTAATGGGCGGCAGTGTTTGGATCTGCTTCTTCATCGGGTTAGCGATGGGTGGTCACATGTTCGACCTGTCCACCGGTCAGGGATCGGGCGCAATCCTTCAGGTTCCACCAATGATTGCTAATCTGGGCTCGGGTGTTCTGTACATCGTCTGTTGGCTATTGGGAATAGGTTTCGCAGATGATCCAGTGCAAGCGGCGCGCGCTACTTACGAGTACGGCAACACATTTCTACTGATTGCCGGCCTGTTGAACTACTTGACGATGTTGGACGCTTTCGATATCGCAGCTGGGAGGAAATCGTGAGACATTTCCTGGTAATGACTCTATTCGCAGCGCTCACGGCATTCGTCTTTGGCGGCATGTCAAAAGAAACCCCAAGAGAACAGGTCTTTTATGGACTGAAAGTTTTCGCTGAGTTCCTCGCGATTGGACTGGTCCTCGGCTGGATCCTTTACTTCATTCCGTAGCTCTCGACAATGGCATTAGTCGAAACTGATGCGCTTATCTTGCGCACATACAACCTGGCTGAAGCAGATAAGATTGTCGTTTCGTTAAGTCGATCCGCCGGGCTGATTCGAGGAGTCGCTAAAGGATGTCGCAAGCTTAGAAATCGTTTTGGCGCATCGCTCGAACCCTTCACACTTGTCCGACTCACCTACTACGAAAAAGAAAACCGAGATCTCGTTTCTATCAGTCAAACAGAGATCCTAAAGTCACACTTTAACTTATCGTCAGACGCCGCCGTTGTTAACGGACTCGCCTATCTCGGAGACCTGCTGATTGAGTTCTCACCGCCGCATCAAGCGAACGATCTTTTGTTTCGAATGGCGACGGCCTGCTTCGATGCAATCGCTGAGAGTCCTTCAGACATGGAGTCGGTGTTGCGCTACTTTGAGGTTTGGATCTTAAAGATTGAAGGATTTATGCCCGATCTAAAACGTTGCGCAGAATGTCATCGCACTTTTGCCGGCGAGGACTCGATCTTTATGGCACTGGATCTATCACTTCGATGCCGCTCTTGTAGTGAGGGAAGAGGTGGAACAGTCTCTAAATTGCTTCACGCTCAACTAAGAACGACTGAGAAACTCTCTCCAGCAAAGTTTGCCGCAGACTCGCGCGACGTTCCCAATAATACCAAGAGGGAACTGGCTGAGTTTACGCATCAAATGATTGGTCGAGTCCTCGAACGTCTGCCGCGTGTAAGACCTACTTTCGTGCAGTGAGAAATTAGTGTTAAAGACAAACATGAGGTTAGGCAGGCTTCTGATCCCACGCTACATCGTTGGAGCAACCATACCTTATGTTTTACTTTCACTGTTGTTGCTGACGGCGGTTCTGTTTGCACAACAGGCAGCCCGACTCGCTGAAGTTCTGGTTTACACCGACCTGCCTTTTTCCGTTGTTGGAGGAATTTCAGCCACACTCATACCTGGTGTCCTAACCTTCACCATTCCACTCGCAACCCTTGCCGGAATCATCATCGGGTTTTCACGAATGGGGACAGACAGCGAGATTGTCGCGATGAGATCGGCTGGTGTCGGGTCCTGGACGATGTTGTGGCCAGTGATTCTGATGGGTTTGATCCTGACCGGCGCAACTGCCTACATCCATCTTAAAGAAGCACCGCAGGCTGCTCGTGACCTGGAAAAGATTGCCCTTCAAGGTCTTTTGGCGAAACTGGAGTCGCCTGTCGAACCACGAACCATTAGCACACTCCCCAAGTTTGTCGTCTACGCCAGAGACGGCGACAAGGCACTCGGCACGTGGGGTCGAGTTTTCATTTTTACCCAGGGGGAGGATCGCTCGACTAAGATTTTCACTGCTCGCTCTGGCCGCATTGACTCTTCTGGCGACCAGTCCGAACTGGTTCTTACTGATGTTCTTTCAACAGAGTTTCCTGATGTAGAAGGTGAGGCGGAGAAGTCTTATGTAGTGGCCCGTTTTGATCAGCTACGGCTCTCAATCGACACTGGACGCGCCAACATCATTAAGAGTCTCAATGAGCGTGACACTAATGCGGACACGATGGACTGGAAAGACTTACGCGAACGAGCACAAAACGGAGAGGAAAAAGAAAAAAGGGAAGCCATTCGTATTCTTAATCGACGCACAGCCTTGGCATGCGCGCCCCTTATCTTTTCATTGCTCGGCGGAGTGCTTGGTCTAAAAGTTCGTCGTGGTGGACGGGGTATTGGAGTAATTCTGTCACTTGTTATCGTAATTGTTTATTACCTGGGTTCACTCCTCGGTGAATCGATGGCACGGGCTGGAAGTATTTCACCGTACATCGGGCCATGGATTGCTACTGCAGTAATGATCGTGCTTACCTGCGTGCTACTCGTGAGCACTCGCATTCGTCTTCCTTCGTTTGGTCGAATCGCATTCGGCAAGCCGGAACCTGCCAAAACCAAAGAGAAAACAAAAACGTTCCACACACTCGGTGCTGGAAGCATTGGCTTTCCAAATCTGATGGATGCGACTCTCGTACGCTCACTGGCATTGAGTTTTCTACTTGGATTCATAGCACTCGCTTCAATCTTCCACATATTTACGCTTTTTGAAGTTTGGCGTTTTACACAAGCGGGCGCCGGGCTAGTTGCTCGCTATCTACTCTTCCTGACGCCGCTTGTCGCCGTCGAATTGTTTCCTGCGACGATGCTTATTTCCGTCTTGATTACATATGCCTTGCTGGCCAGGCGAAATGAGGCTATTGCGTGGTGGGCCAGTGGGCAGAGCGTCTATCGTTTGATGATACCGGGAATGTTCTTTGCGCTCGCAATGGCTTCGTGCTCATGGCTGGTGCAGGAGCATCTGATGCCCGGCGCCAATCTAAAACAGGACGCACTGCGTGCGCGCATTAAAGGTGGTCAAGCGCGCGCAATCACCAGCAGCGGCCGCCAATGGCTAGCCTCAACCGACACACACCGGTTCTACTCGTACGAGTTTGATGAGAGCCAGGGCACACTCAGTGAGCCAACCATATATGAACTGGACGCTGACGCGGTCCATCTCAGCAAAGTAGTGAGCGGCAAAGTCGGAACATGGTTGTCAGCCAACCAGTTGAAGTTAACTGAAACCGAAACGCTGGCGCTTAACAAGATGAAAGTAGTGCGGCAAAGAGAAGCAGAAACAACAGTCAATTCAGTCGAAGCCCCCGAAGTTTTCAGGCCGACGATCGATAAGCCCTCGCAGATGAGTTCGATCGGGCTAAAAGGTCACATGAAAGTAGTTCAACAACGCGGCGAGGAGACTTCGGCCCTGTCAGTCGCACTTCAGCGCAAATACTCAGCGCCATTTGGCGTCGTGATCATGGCCTTTATTGGAATGCCGCTGGCCGTGTCGTTTGGAAGAAAAGGAACGATTATCGCTTTGTGTGCTGCGGTAGTGGTGAGTATCGCGTATTGGGGTGTTGGAGGAGGATTCCAACAACTTGGGAATCATGGATTGCTGCGTCCTGCTGTTGCAGGTTGGGCCCCGCTACTGATTTTCGCAGCCGCCGGAACCTACTTCCTCTCAAAGGTACGTACTTAACTTGTCGGGGCGTCCCTCCGTGGGCGCCCCTTTTCTTCCCACGAGACCATTGCAAACGAAGGGGCGCCCATTGAGAGGCGCCCCTTCTTTTCCGACGAGACCATTGCAACGAAGGGGCGCCCACGGAGAGGCGCCCCGACAAATTAGGTACCGGTTTCCCAGCTCGTGATGTACTCCAGTTGTTCTGCCGTAAGAGTATCGATCGCGACGCCAAGTGCTCTTAACTTCAAACTTGCAATCTCCTGGTCAACTTCTTTCGGCAGGAGATGCACGCCGGGAGTAAGAGTCGCCTTGTTCTTCACCAGGTACTCCACTGACAAAGCCTGGTTAGCAAAACTCATGTCCATAACGCTGGCGGGGTGACCCTCAGCTGCGGCTAGATTGATGAGTCGACCTTCGCCAAGCACCATCACTCGATTGCCATTCGATTGAAGTTTATATTCCTCAACAAAAGGACGCATCGTCTGTGGATCGCCAGCCAACTCGCGCAGGGCGACCAGATTAAGTTCCAGATCAAAGTGACCGCTGTTACAAACAAGCGCGCCGTCTTTCATGACTTTGAAGTGTTCGCCGTCGATGACGTGACGATTACCAGTAACCGTGACAAAGATGTCGCCAATAGGAGCGGCCTGGGCCATCGGCATAACACGGAAGCCGTCCATCACGGCTTCGACAGCCTTGATTGGATCGATCTCAGTGACGATGACGTTGGAACCCATTCCGCGAGCGCGAAGAGCAACACCTTTTCCGCACCAACCGTAACCAACTACAACAAGATTACGTCCGGCCAACAGAATGTTGGTCGCACGAATGATCCCGTCGAGAGTCGACTGACCCGTTCCGTAGCGATTATCAAAGAAATGCTTTGTCTGGGCGTTGTTTACGGCAATTGATGGGAAGGGAAGTACTCCGGCTTTTTGCATCGCTTCAAGACGCTGAATGCCAGTTGTCGTCTCCTCAGTCGAGCCGATGATTTCCTTAACCTGATCAGCACGTTCTTTCAATAGCGTAGCAACGACGTCGGAACCGTCATCAATGATGATGTCCGGGTGACTGTCTAATGCAGTACGGACGTGGCGGTTGTATGTATCAGTCGACTCACCCTTGATCGCATAAACCGGAATTCCCCAATCAGAGACGAGCGATGCTGCCACATCGTCTTGAGTTGAAAGGGGATTCGAAGCAATCAGCACAGCGTCTGCGCCGCCAGCCTGAAGCGCGCGCGCCAGGTTCGCAGTCTCAGTTGTGATATGCGCACAAGCAACGAGCTTGGTACCAGTTAACGGCTTCTCTTCCGCAAATCTCTCGCGGATCAAACGCAACACGGGCATCTCTCGCTCGGCCCATTCAATGCGTTGCTTGCCCTGACCTGCCAAACCAATATCTTTCACGTCGAACTCGACGGAACGTGTAGCACTCATTTAGTTATTCCTTTTGCAGAGTTAATAGATTAAATGCCGGCAGTCGAGCGAAGCACTTCAGCTTTGTCTGTCTTTTCCCAGCTGAAGGTGTCTTCGGTTCGACCAAAGTGGCCATAAGCAGCAGTTGCTTTGTAGATAGGCCGGCGCAAGTTAAGCGACTCGATGATGCCTTTCGGCGTCAGATCAAAGTGTTCGCTAACCAGTTTCGATATCGCAGTGTCGCTGATCCGACCCGTTCCCTGGGTCTCAACTAAGACGGAGACAGGCTTAGCCACGCCAATCGCGTAAGCCAACTGCACCTGGCACTTATCAGCCAGGCCGGCCGCAACGACGTTCTTAGCAACATAACGCGCCATGTAAGCAGCTGAACGGTCAACTTTCGTCGGATCCTTTCCGGAGAAAGCGCCGCCGCCGTGCGGAGCATATCCGCCGTAGGTGTCGACAATGATCTTTCGACCGGTAACACCAGCATCACCCTGCGGCCCACCAGTCACGAAGCGACCTGTCGGGTTAATGTGATACTTCGTGTTTTCGTCGAGAAGTTCTGGTGAAACGGTGTGCTGAATTACTTTCTCTAAGATTTCTGCACGCAGTTGATCGTTGGTCACATCGTCATCGTGTTGCGAAGAAATGACCACAGCCTCGAGTCTGAACGGTCGACCATCGCGGTATTCAACTGATACTTGAGATTTCCCATCAGGTCGCAGGTAGGGAAGTTCCCCAGACTTTCGAACTTCTGAGAGTCTGCGAGCCAGCATATGAGCCAACTGGATCGGCAGTGGCATCAATTCTGGGGTTTCATTGCAGGCATAGCCAAACATGAGACCCTGATCTCCTGCGCCACCCGTNNNNTCTAAAGCTGAAAGAACAGCGCATGTATCGCAGTCAAAACCAAGCTTAGAGCTGGTATAGCCGATTTCGCGAATGGCCTCTCTAGCAACGCGGCCGTAGTCGATAACTGCGTCAGTGGTGATCTCGCCAGCAACAACGACAAGGCCCGTCGTTACCAGGGTTTCACAAGCAACGCGAGCCATTGGATCTTTGGCCAGGGCAGCATCCAGGATTGCATCTGATATTTGGTCGGATATTTTATCTGGATGACCTTCGGTGACGGACTCGGAAGTGAATAAGTAGCCGGATTCGGTAGTCAAGCAAACTCCTTTGTGTGTTGTGTATATGGACTCGAATTCAGTGTAGAAAAAGACCGCGTAGAGTAGCAGTCAGGCTTTAAGAGTGTCAAGGCAGGACCCCAGTTTGGTAGCGCCAGCGCTCGGTGTAGTCGGTGTGGATTTGCTAAAGGGCTGTGGTCCACGGCGTTCCAATGAATCCGGTTGACTTCAGCGCTAGATC
>QHXL01000555.1:2165-5774 GCA_003222935.1 Acidobacteriota bacterium | reverse complement strand
TCATTGAACGACTCAAAGATCGATATCAAGCTGAAGTACGTGAGCGCGGTGCAGGTCTTTCAGTGGGTCAGAAGCAATTGATTTCCTTCGCACGGGCGCTCGCCTTCGATCCTGCCTTGCTGATCCTGGACGAAGCGACAAGCTCGATCGACACCGAAACAGAGCAACTGATTCAGCGAGCAATTGAGCGCGTCATGAGGGATCGCACTTCAATTGTAGTCGCTCATCGTTTGTCTACGATTCAGAACGCGAGTCGAATCATCGTCCTGCATCACGGTGAGGTTCGTGAGCAGGGAACCCATCAGGAATTATTGACCGCCCGTGGCCTGTACTGGAAGTTGTACAAATTGCAGTACGCAGCCTGAACCAGCCGGCAGATGCTGGGACCGCACGCGTCCCCGCGTGCCCTCGTCGCGTTTAGCGCGATCAACGTGAAATGCCTACCTGGCACGCGAGGACGCGTGCGGTCCCAGTACCAGCATCTGCCGGCGCGAAGCTCTAGGCAGGTTTGTTTTGATCTCCGTGAATTTGCGTACAACGCTGTAGTTGGAATCGATCGCTGACACACGGATTGTGAATGGCATCATTATCCCGTCTACTGATCGATAGTCAGAAAAATCGATCTGCTCCGGAATCGTTCCGACTGGTGTGATGGTTGAAGTAGTCCGACGGACAAGCAATCCGGTCTCTACATCAAAAAACAGACTTTCCCGTTTGCCGCTGCTATTCGTACCTCGCAACAGGTAGACGTCGCGACCATCAATCTTCGGTTTGCCACCAAAAGTAATTCGACTGAACTGCCCTTTTAGCCTGATGTCTCTGTAGATATCGGGATAACGGCGTAAGTAGAAGATTTCGTCTGTACCAAGATCGCGTATCTCACGAGCATTCTTTTCCCAACCACGATTTCCGTCAAAACCTCGTTGGACCACTCCTGCTTGCGGGGTCGTGATGGTAGCCAGCACCAACTCGCTGCCAGACTGAGTGATCTCGTAACCAAGGTCGAGCCCCGCCAGGGTCGTCATCGTGCCTTTCATGACACGTGATTTCAGATTATCGATGGCCGCTGCGCCACCGAGTGCCTGGTAATACTTTTCGAGTACTTGATCCGCCGTAGGATTTCCCGTTTGCGGACCACGGGACGGTGCCGGCTGCGAGGGTCTCGGCTCTGGCGTGGGCAGGGGCATGGCCAGCGTGTGCGACACAGAAGTACGACCGCGATGACACGTGTAGCAGCTAACCTCGGGGTTCCCTTCGAAGACGTTCTTGTTGATGCCGCCAGTCATTTCGATCATTTTTCGTGCTGTTTTCTTGCCGGCTTTCTCATCAGAAACATAATCCCAATTACCGTCTTTATTGACGTGGCAGAAGTCGCAGCGCACACCGAGCGAAGCATTCATGAAGTTCATCACGGGGAGAAATTGAGACTCCGGAAGACCTTTGAAGAGTTGAATATTCTTATAAACCTGCTCGGCGGTTTTCTCTGCCGGTGCGACACCCTGTGGTGCCGAAGGATTCTGGGCAGACGTTTGCTTAATGACAAGAATGAAACCTACGGCTAGACACAGGATTATCAATGCTGCTCGGATGAAGTTCATTAGGATCGATCTCTCCTTGGGCACAGGGCTAAGAATTGTTGATTAGACCGGCAAGAGGATAACAGGACTTACCAAAAAAGTTGCAATTCACCTGGACCCGGCGTCCAAACGAATTACAACTTTAGGAGTAGTGCGATTGAAGTTCTTAGTTTAATTCTCGGCTTTTTGAACAGTTGTCTGAACGGTTGGCTGAACGCTGGGCCGCATCTTCATGGGAACAAGCGTCTCGATCGACTTGTAGATCTGCAGATACATCTGGGTTTCGCGTGGAATCAAGATCTTCCAATCTTCACCACCGCGCCGGATGTAACCGGGCAGTTTCGCCGCGTTTGAGTTGTACCCGGCGGCAAGCAGCTCACTCGGAGTTGCGATCTTTGTATTAAGGGCAGACTTCACGTCTTCGTTCGCCGCCAGTTCGTTCCAGGTGTCCTGCATATAAAGAAGCATTGCCTGTAACGCATTTCCATGATTCCGCATTGCCGTAACGAAGTCAGGAATCATTCCGACTCCCGGATAACGTTGTCGTTGGAGATTGTAGGCCCAGGGGATCATTTGGATCATTCCTCCGGCGCCGGCAGTGCTTACGGAATAACGGTAAGTATCGAGCTGATTCAACGCGTACAGAGAAAAAATCTCGTCGTAGAGTGCGAGCCGATTTTCACCGAGAAATCTTTGATGATCGATGTGCTCAACGACGCAGAGTCGCTCCGCTACGTTAACGATTTCCGGTGAAATAGTAACTCCGCGTTCTTTCAAACGTTTCACTGCGAGATCAAGCATGTTCCGGACATAAGCTTGACCGGACCTTACGAGGTCCTGCGAAAGCAAAGCAGGATGGGCCGACGTGTAGTAAGCCATCTCGCGAAATAAACCATTGCGCTCAATCGGATACTCGATGGTCAACGGCACCAGCGCTTGGCCTTCGGCATTGAAGATCGTCAATGCTGTGTTGACGCCGTTGGCGCGCACGACGCGAATGGTCAAGAGCGTACCAAGCGAACTCGTCAACGTGATCTGCGAACCCTTTTTAAGGAACGTTTGTTTGGAAAGGGTAACCAGGTGAGTACGCGAAGTGTTTCTATCGAGAGCAGCGACAGTAACAAAGTCGATCGACGGAGTCGTCGTCAAGGCGGTTGCCATCGGGCGAGATCTCAACAGTCGCTGAGCTTCGCTGATGCGAGTTTGTATACCCGAAGGCGTTAAGTGTAGCGTCGCCGGCAAGCTCGGTTTCTTTTCGCCTTCGACACTTCGAGCTACTTCCTCGGTATTTGGCGCTTGAGTCGCCACTTCCGGGGTCGCTGCCTTTTCGGGCGTCTTCGACGTTGATTGACTTGTTTGTTGAGCGATGGAGTTTACAGAGCGAGGTCGCGTTTGGTTATCCGTTGGATTGCTCTGCCCCCGGGCGATAATGCTTGACAGAAATACAGCAACAACGAAAAGCGCGATAGGGGAACTTCTTTTCATAATGTTAATTGGGAGCGTTTAAATCAAAATATCTCAGTTAGATTGCCTTATCGAGGTTGAGGTTGTCAACCTCTTTTTCAGTGAGGGACTTAACAGAAGCGCTTCCGAGGCGGTAGCGGTTGCTGTTGTAGGCTGAAATTGAACGACCACTGGCATTAAGCCGGTGGTGTCGAGGGCGGTAGGGGTTGCTGTGGTAGGCTTAAACTGAACGACCCCCGGCGTAAAGTCGGTGGTGTCACAGCTATCTCAATCGACTGCGAAGCCAATATTCACAACCGCAGTAATGTCTTTATCGATTGAACTCGTGTCGTTCATGCCGGAATCTGACACATCATTCGATCCAGCGGGCGTAATCTGAAGTACACCCATGCGGGCAGTACGAACAGTCCCGATCCTACTGCCGGTGCTGTTTGCGATCTGTTCCGCACGCACTTTTGCATCCTTAGCCGCCTCACCAAGCATTTCTATCTTAAGCCCACCGATTTGGGTGTAGTAATACTCTGGCGGCATCGACTCAATCAGTATTCCCTGGTTAATCAGTTCGGTT
>QHXL01000555.1:0-2091 GCA_003222935.1 Acidobacteriota bacterium | reverse complement strand
TGATTTCAGATGTCTCACCGCCATCGCTGCTACGTCCGTGGAGCGTCTGTGAAGAAATGGACGACACCGTAATTTGGTTTTCTTGAATGCCTTTGCCGACTAAATACGATTTCACTTTCGGCACAGCTTCCGAAAGTGATCTATACGCGTCAGATAAGACCGGCGCTTGATATGACACCGCAGATTTCCACACCACCCGATCTGATCGGATTTGCTTCCGCGCGGAGCCAGTGACCGTAATGGTCTGATCACCTCGCTTGCCCTTCACAAAAAACCAACCACCGATAAGTGTGGCGATGATAATGGCGATCGGCAGGGCCAATACCAATAGGGGGGTTCCGGATCGTTGCTCACTCATACAGAAAAGCTTCTCCTCTCACCAATCAAAGTGGCGTGCAAAATACACGCTTCTGACAATCCCAACAACAGTAATTACCATTAGGACCACCTGGGCTACCCACAGCCGTCCGAGCGAGCAGTACGTTTCGTCGAGCAAACTACCTTTTGACTACTCCTAATGCCCTTGTATACTCAGCGTCGTTTCCCGTTAGCAAACCAACCTGGGTGCGTCACTCAAATCTTAAAGGGGGCTTTTATGCGCTTCTGTTCGCCGACTCGTTCTGTCTCCATAGCCTGTCTGCTGGCCTTATTAGTCACTTTCCCTGTTACAAATCGTGTTCGCGCGCAGAGTTCAACTACAGGTGCTTCCCCGCAAATGATGAAGACAAATAGCTATCCGTTGGCCCGCAAAGGTGAACAAGTTGACGATTACCATGGCGTAAAGGTGTCCGATCCTTATCGCTGGCTGGAAGATCTCGACTCTAACGAAACGCGTAGTTGGGTTGAGGCCGAAAACAAACAGAGTTTTGGGTTTCTTGATGCAATACCGGCGCGAGCAACAATCAAAGATCGTCTGACCAAATTGTGGAATTACGAAAAGTACGGTGTGCCATTCAAGGAAGGAAATCGTTACTTCTACACGCGCAACAGTGGGCTCCAGAATCAAAGTGTTCTTTACACCGTATCGTCGTTAGATGGACAGCCCAGGCAGGTGTTGGATCCAAACACCTTATCGACTGACGGCACGGTCGCCTTGTCGGGAATGCAGATTAGTAATGACGGCAAACTATTGGCTTATAGCTTATCGGCGTCAGGCTCCGACTGGCAGGAATGGAGAGTTCGCGATGTGGATACCGGGAAAGACTTGTCAGACCATCTCACGTGGGTGAAGTTTTCAGGTGTTTCATGGCTGCGTGATAACAGTGGGTTTTTCTACAGCCGTTATGACGAACCCAAGAGTGAAGCGCTGAAGGCTACAAATTATTTCCAGAAGGTTTACTTCCACAAACTCGGAACACCGCAGACCGAAGATGTTCTCGTCTACGAGCGTCCAGATCAGAAAGATTGGTTGTTTGGTGGATCAGTCACGGAAGATGGTAACTACCTAATCATTCCCATTTTCCAGGGCACTGATTCGAAAACTCGTGTTTACTATAAGGATCTAAGAGCGAAAGATTCGGCTGTCGTAAAACTGCTTGATGACTTTGATGCAGCTTACAACTTCGTCGGAAACGACGGGACTCGTTTTTGGTTTCAGAGTGATCTCCAGGCGCCCCTGGGGAAGATCATTGAGATCGATGTAACACGGCCGGAGCGCGCTAACTGGAAGACGCTTGTTTCGGAAAGCAAAGAAGCTTTGCAAACAACGACCGTGGTGAATCACAAGTTTATTCTTAATTACCTGAAGGATTCGTACACGCAGGTAAGGATTCACGATACAAGCGGCAAACTGCTGACCTCGATTCAATTGCCTGGAATCGGATCGGCAGATGGCTTTGGCGGAAAAACCACTGACACCGAAACGTTCTATTCGTTCACAGGCTTCACCACTCCCACGACCATCTTTCGCTATGACGCGGCAACCGGAAAGAGCACCGTGTTTCGGCAGCCAAAAGTCGACTTCAATTCGACTGACTTTGAGACCAGGCAGGTCTTCTTTAAGAGCAAGGACGGCACCAGAGTGCCTATGTTTATAACGTATAAGAAAGGCATCAAGCTCGACGGTAACAACCCGACTTATCTTTACGGCTA
>QHXL01000554.1:2040-4639 GCA_003222935.1 Acidobacteriota bacterium | reverse complement strand
GTGTTTCCTCCACACCAGTTAATCGAATAGTCGCCCGATAAATCGACAAAAAATCGACAGCGCACCTGATAATTTTTTATCATCCGGTATGGTCGCAAATACTAACGTAGCGGTCGACTCACTCTACCGATCAGATTGGGGGCGCATCGTAGCCACGCTTATACGCCATTTTGGCGACTTTGAGGTGGCTGAGGAAGCTGCCCAGGAAGCATTTACGATCGCGGTCGATCAGTGGCGCGACGAAGGTGTTCCCGACTTCCCACGTGCCTGGATCATTCAAACAGCCAAACACAAGGCCATCGATCGGCTCCGGCGACAGACGCGTTTCGAAGAGAAACTAGCCTCATACGTTACTTCTGGTCTAGTCGAAACGATAGCAGAGCCCAAATACGACACCGATGAAATTCCGGACGATCGACTTCGTTTGATCTTTACGTGTTGTCACCCCGCACTCGCGCTTGATTCACAGGTCGCTTTAACTCTACGTACATTGGGTGGTCTACAGACCGACGAGATTGCTCGTGCCTTTCTGGTCCCGCCGGCAACAATGGCCCAACGCCTCGTGCGGGCCAAGCGCAAGATTCGCGATGCGGGTATTCCATACAAGGTGCCTGACACGAATGATATGCCGGAACGCCTGGACGCTGTGTTAACGGCGATCTATTTAATTTTCAACGAGGGTTATGCACCAACTCGTGGTGAACCGATCGTACGAGCCGATCTGTGCAGCGAAGCGATTCGACTAGGCCGTCTCTTGCGCTCGCTTATGTCGCCGCAGCCTCCCACAGAAGTTACCGCGCTCGTTGCGTTGATGCTTCTGCATGATTCGAGACGAGATGCCCGGCTGGATGCTGCAGGAGATCTCGTGGTGTTGGAGGAACAGGATCGCACTCTTTGGAATCGAGCTTACATTGCTGAAGCTTTGCCTCTAGTCGATGAAGCTTTGCGTGGTGAACCGGGTCAGTTCGCGCTGGAGGCTGCAATCTCAGCTGAGCATTGCAAGGCCGCCAGACCAGAAGAAACAAACTGGCCTCGGATCGTTCGTTGCTATGATCTGCTACAACAACTAACTGGATCCCCGATTGTAGCCCTGAATCGCGCAGTTGCCATCGCGATGGCAGATGGACCAGAACCCGCCCTCGACTTGATTGACTCACTTTCCGCTTCGGGAGATCTGAACGAGTATCACTTACTACATGCAGCGCGCGCTGATCTGTTACGCCGGAAGGGATCTTTCAAGGAAGCGGCGGCAAGTTATCGTCGTTCGCTGGAATTAGTGACAAATGATAGCGAACGCAGGTTTCTTGAACGACGATTGAAGGAAGTTACTCAGGGATGAAAGACATGCATCCACAGATTGGCGAGGATACCGATTTCTTTGCGCGTGAGGCGTAGACTCAATAATCTGTGTTCGACGTAACCTGTAGATGACATAGTTTAGGAGTCTTATGCACGATATTGGATATGGTCTGCGCATGCTGCTGAAGAGTCCGCGCTTCACTGTCGTGGCCCTATTGTCGCTGGCGATCGGAATCGGCGCCAACACTGCTATCTTCAGTGTCACTAACGCTCTTCTTCTGAAACCTCTTGGGTACAAAGATGCCGACCGGCTGGTCATCCTCTGGAATCGAAGCCCGGGCCTAAACGTAGAACAGGATTGGTTCTCACCGGGCCAGTACCTCGATATCAAAGCCGAAACGCGCGTGTTCGAAAACGTCGCCGCTACAATCGACAGCAGCTTCAATCTAACAGGCCAGGGAAACCCGGAGCGCGTCGAAGGTGCTCGCGTTTCTTCGTCTCTCTTTCAAGTACTGGGCGGCCAACCGATGATGGGAAGGGCTTTCACTGCGGAGGAAGACGAAGCCGGACACCCGACTACAGCAATCCTGAGTTACGCATTCTGGCAACGACAATTCGGTGGTGATGTGAACGTTATTGGCAAGAAGCTTTCACTGAATGGCAACTCTGTCGAAATAGTGGGTGTGATGCCACGTGATTTCACGCTCAATAAGGAAGTAATGCCAACGGTGAATAAGATCTCGAACGCCGAAATGTTGTTGTCGCTGCCGATGGGTTGGGGAAAGCGCATCACTCGCACCAACGAAGACTACAATATTTTCGGACGCTTGAAACCGGGCGTTAGCGTGGCCCAGGCGCAGGCTGACGTGGATCGCATTGTCAGCGGAATGAAACAGCAGTATCCGGAGAACTATCCGCCGGGTAGCGGTTTCATGATCAGTGTGGTTCCGCTACTTCAACAGGTAGTTGGCGAGGTTCGCCGTCCGTTGCTGATCTTGTTGGGCGCAGTTGGATTCGTGTTGTTAATCGCGTGCGCCAACGTAGCAAATCTTCAGTTAGCCCGCGCCACCGTCAGACAAAGAGAGATCGCAATTCGCGCCGCGGTGGGCGCTGGAAGATTACGCCTGATTCGACAGTTACTTACCGAGAGCCTGCTGTTGTCACTGTTAGGTGGTGCGTTGGGGTTTATGGTGGCGTCGTTTGGATTGAGACTTTTGTTGAAGCTCGGTCCCAACACTCTGCCAAGACTGAATGAGATCGGTATCGACGCACGGGTGCTCGGATTTACTTTCCTTGTGTC
>QHXL01000554.1:0-2021 GCA_003222935.1 Acidobacteriota bacterium | reverse complement strand
AAATGGAGTCTTGAAAGAGAGTGGTCGCAGCTCAACCGGGGCGGGCCACCAACGCGCGCGAAATCTCTTCGTAGTGGCTGAGGTAGCTCTTTCGCTCGTCTTGTTGATCGGCGCCGGATTGTTAGTTCGTAGCTACGGCCGTATACAAAATGCCAGCCCAGGCTTCAACCCAAAGAACGTTTTGTCGTTCCGTCTCTCCCTGCCTAACTCAAAATACAAAGGACCGGCAGTCACTAATTTCTACAAGCAACTTTCCCAGAACATAGGAACTCTACCGGGAGTCGAGAGTGTTGGCACGTCGTATTCATTACCAATGAGTTCAGTGGCACTCGCCTGGGGACCAATCACGATCGAAGGTTATGTACCGAAGAACTCGGCCGATTTCATTATGTCGAACGAGCGATTCGTTAGCCCGGGTTACTTCTCAGCGATGGGAGTGCCTTTGGTTCAAGGCAGACTGTTTGATGAACGCGATGTGAAAGACTCGCAACAGACGGTGATTGTGAACGAGAACCTGGCCCAGCGCTTCTGGCCGAATCAGGATCCGATTGGCAAGCGACTCGAACGCGGTGACCAGGAACCATGGAGAACTGTCGTCGGAGTGGTGCGAGATACCAAAGAGTTCACTGTCGACAAGGAGCCGCCAATCAGCATCTATCATCCGCACGAGCAGTTTCCGATTGGCACAATGTTTCTCGTGGTCCGATCGTCATCAGATGCCTCCACACTGACCTCCTCGATTATGAAAGAGATCAGGTCGCTCGATCCTGAATTACCCGCGTTTGAGTTCACCACGATGGACCAGAGACTATCAGATTCACTGGCGCGTCGACGCTTCTCGACGTTTCTGTTGGGAGTGTTTGCACTTGTCGCGTTACTGTTGGCCGCGATTGGGATTTACGGTGTGATGGCTTACTCGGTGACGCAACGAACGCAGGAGATCGGAATCCGGATGGCTCTCGGGGCTCAGCCACGTAAGATCATGATGATGGTAGTGAGGCATTCCTTGCTGCTGGTTGTTGTCGGGATCGTTATTGGTTTGTCAGGCGCATTTGCGTTGACGCGCGTGATGTCGAGTTTGCTTTACGGGGTAAGCGCTACCGATGCGCTGACTTTTGCAGCTCCGTTACTTTCCCGCACGTCGTGCCGCGCGAGTTGATCCAACTGTGGCGTTGCGAAGTGAGTGAATGAACTCGGACAGATCTTAGCCGCAGATTTACGCAGATAAACGCAGAATTAAAGAAAGACCATTATCAGATCAGCGTTCATCTGCGGAAATCTGCGGCTAAAGATCGCTTAGAGCAAGACGAATCCTTTTACGTCGGTGGTATGGCTACTTAACGCGCTTTGCGCCGTAGATCTCGGTGAAGATAAAGTCGATCTTCCCACTCTTGCCCGGCACGAAAACCAGTTCATTCTCATTCGCATCACCAAACGTAACTTTCCGATCTCCACTCTTCGTCAACGGATAGTCCTTGCCTTCATATTTCAGGAAAAGCTTATCGTCCTTGATTGAGACTTCCCACGTTTGTGGCGCGTGCGAATACGTTCCTACATAAGCGTTCATCTCAGCCTTCGTTAATGGCACTACGGGCGCTGGTTTTTCCGAGGCATCGTCTTTCAATCCCAGCCCCAGTTCCATAGCTTTGCTGAGAGACTTCCGCATTGTTTCGCCACTCTTGTTTGTCAGGACAATGACTGCGAATTTCCGACTTGGAACCATTTGGATCATGGAGCCATACCCGCGACTAAATCCGCCGTGCCCGACAAATTGCACATCGCGAAACTTGAACGTCGTTAAGCCAAAGGCGTAGTGCGAATCGGTTTCACCAGGCACCGGCACGCGGGGAGCGGCTAATTGCGCTGGCAACGAAGCAGGCAGTATTTGTTTTCCCTCGATGCGTCCTTCGTTCAGGAAAGCGATCACCCAACGAGATAGATCACTTGCATTTGAGAAGATCGAGCCGGCGGGCCACATCGCGACGTTATTGAAAAAGGGTCGGACTACTGTCGGCTTACCA
>QHXL01000069.1:6014-14414 GCA_003222935.1 Acidobacteriota bacterium | reverse complement strand
CCATGCCCAGATCTTTTCGATGAATCTCTTCGGGACCGGGAGGTCGACCAAAGCTCGGGTCAAACTTGGAAATGAAAATTGTATTTGAGCCGAGTGATTCGATCTGATCGGCAAACGCTTTGTTTAGTCCCTGGATGATCGAGACCATGAAGATCACAGTAACAACACCAACGCTGACGCCAAGGATGGTTAACGACGAACGCAGCTTATTAGCGCGCAATGTGTCGAGCGCCATGAGCGAGGATTCTTTTATGTCGTCGAATCGCATGGGCAATTTCAGATTTCAGATTTCAGATTGCAGATTGAAGATTGCCGATTTAGTACCTAGGAATCCGGAGGTCTTTAAATCTGCAATCTTAATTCTGCAATCTTCAATCGGTTCACTCCGCTTTCAATGCCTCAATCGGATCCAGTTTCGCTGCGCGCCAGGCGGGCCACAGTCCGCTGACAATTCCGACAATCGATGAAACGCCGACACCCAATACGGCAGAAGCTACACTAATCAGCAAGGGAAATCCTATTAGCGCTGAAATAACATAGGCCAGTCCAAACCCGGTCCCCACTCCTATGGCCCCACCAATCGCCGTCACCGTCACCGCCTCAATTAAGAACTGAGTCAGGATGTCTTTTCTGCGAGCGCCAATTGCTTTGCGAATCCCGATCTCTTTGGTTCGCTCCGTGACTGAAACCAGCATGATGTTCATCACGACGATGCCGCCAACTACGAGCGAAACAGCAGCTACGCCAATTGTGACGATGTAGATGTTTGACGTCGCCGAGCCATATAAGTTTAGGAAGACGTCTTGCGTCTCGAGCGAAAATCCTTCGTCGTCGTCATCCGCCAAAGAATGTCCTCTGCGATTACGCATGACGGTTCGCACTTGATCTTCCGCGACTTCGAGTTGTTCAGCTTCGGGGACCTGTGTGAAGACTACCAGCGAGCGCCGCGCGCCATAAGACTTCTGATAAGTCGAGTAAGGTATGTAGACAACGTTGTCTCTTGAAAAGCCGAAGATGGATCCCAGCGGCTCGAGTACGCCAATCACCAGGTATGGTCTACCGGCAATTCGTATCTCTTGGCCCACGGCTCGATCTGCGGGCGCCTCCGCAAAGAGATTCTTCAGAATGCCTGTACCAACCACACAGATTTCGCGACCTGATTCGCCTTCACTCTCCGTCCAGATCCTGCCGGCGTCTATCGTTACACCGTCAATATCGAACATCGTGATTGGGTCCACACCGCGAACTCGGACGTTCTCCGCTTTCTGATCCGCGTGCTTAACCGTTTCCACTGCATTAGCTGCAATACCCACTCGCCAACAGGCGGTGCAAAGTCGCCGGATGGCATCGGCATCTTCGTGTGTTACGTCTTTTCGTTTATTGAACTTTATGAACTCTTCACGTGATTTGATGATTTGCGGATTTTTCGAGACGGTAAAGACAGTCGAACCTTGAGAGGAGAAGGTTTGAGCTACTGTCTTATCGAGACCTTTAATGATAGTGACGACGGCAATAACCGCGGTAACACCGACGATTATCCCCATCAACGTAAGCGAGGTGCGAAGTTTGTTGGCCCGAAGACTGGAAGTTGCTACTCGGAAAGCTTCCCAGATTGCGGTGAGTCGCAAAAGTGGAAATGAACGAAGACGAGCAGAAAGGGAGACGGGCATAGCGCGCCGTGGCTCCGCTTTGTGCTCGCCACTCCGCTCCATCTCATCTCTCCTATTTAATGCGTTCGTCTTTTTCGATGTTACCGTCGCGAATTGATACTACGCGGTGTGCTCTTGCGGCGATGTCATGCTCGTGAGTGACCACGATAATGGTGTTGCCTTCGGAGTGAAGACGCTCAAAAAGATCCATGATCTCCATACTGGTGTGTGTATCGAGTGCTCCAGTTGGCTCGTCGGCAAGAAGGATCGACGGGTTGTTAACGAGCGCGCGAGCAATTGCTACGCGTTGGCGTTGACCACCGGAAAGTTCATTGGGCCGGTGAGTCATGCGTTCAGCAAGATCGACAGCTGCGAGTGCTTTCTTAGCCATGTCATGCCGCTGTGCAGAACCGACACCGCCGTAAATCAACGGTAGCTCTACGTTGTGTAGTGCAGTCGCGCGTGCGAGTAGATTAAAGGTCTGAAATACGAATCCGACTTCCTGGTTTCTAATGCGGGCAAGTTCGTCGTCGTCCATTTCAGAAACGTTCTTGCCGTTAAGCCAGTATTCACCTTGCGATGGCGTATCGAGACAGCCGATCAGGTTCATTAAGGTCGACTTGCCCGAACCTGATGGGCCAATGATGGCAATATACTCACCTCGCGGAATGTCAAACGAAACGCCGTGGAGTGCGTGAACCTTTTCGGTTCCCATCTGGTACGTTTTCCAGATGTTGCGCATCGAGATTAGCGATTTGGGATCGTGACCATTAACTTCGGTCTTCGCCTGAATAACATTTTCCACTGGAGACGTGAGTGTGACGTTGCTACTCATTTAGCTGCCCTCGTTTCCGTTGGCATTTCCACCGGGCTTCTTCGTTTGGCGTTTGACCGTCATGCCATCCTTCAAAGTCTTAAGGACACGACTCGGGCCGCGAACAATTTCCATGTTTGGTTTCACGCCGCTCATTACTTCAATGTCGGCCTCGCCAGTTATTCCGGTTGTCACTTCGATGAAACGAACTTTGTTTCCTTCGAGGATGTACACACCCTTCTGAGACTTCGGCTTATTGTCCACGGGCGTTGGGGTATTACCCGCGACGGTCGGTGATGGCGAAGCTCCCGGTCCACCGGGCGCCTTCTCCACGATAGATTCGAGTGGCACCGCCATGACGTTATTCTTCGTCTTGGTTGTGATGGTTGCCGTTGAACTCATGCCTGGTCGCAACGCGGTTTGTATGTCGGCCGGAAGTTCAGTCAACTGTAACGTCACTTTGAACTCTTTGGCTTCCTGGACGTTGACGCGATTCGAAAGACCGCCCGTGGTATCCGACTTGGAAATCGCCAGCGGGTTCTTCTGAGTTACAACTGCCTTGATTTCTTTGTCGCCCAGAGCGTCGACTTTTACCTTGGCTTGTTGACCGACGTCGACGTTGTTAATTTCAGTTTCGTCTACGTTGACTTCAACGTTGATCTGGGACATGTCGGCAATGGTCATCAGCGGTGTGGTCGACAATCCCGCGACGGCAAACTCACCGACGCGTGTCGGAATGTCGGCAACCACGCCATTCAAAGGCGAGACCTGGGTAGCTTTCGAACGCTGACTCACCTGACCTCGCAGAAAGGCTTGTTGCTGACTTGCACGCATCTCTGAGGACTTGATACTGGTCTGAGCCTCTTTGACGGCGATGCGCTGTTGGTTAGCACGCTCATTCGCCTCTTTCACTGCAATCCTTTGAGTCTCCAGATTCGCCTTGGCTGTTTCTAAAGCGATGTTGGCGGTGTCCAGGCGGTCGCGTGCGGCGTCGTACTCAAAACGTGACGCAACACCCGCTTCGATCAGGTCGGTATAACGCTTCAACTCACGTTTCGCCGTGTTCACTTCAACCTGGGCTCGATCGACACTGGTTTGCGATGCGACAACCTGTTGTCTTGCAGATGCCACAGCTGCTTCAGCGACAATCAATGCCTGTTGGGCTGAGTTGATTGCATTTCGGGCGTTCTGCACATCGTTCAGTGATGCTTGAGTGGCCGCCCACTGCGCTTCCTGGCTGGATTGCAATTGGGTTGGATCGATACGGACCAGCGGCTTGCCTTTGATTACCTGGTCGCCGGGATTTACATAGATTTCTTCAATGCGGCCCGGCACTTCACTCGTAAGCTTGATATAACGAATGGGGCGAACTTCACCTGACGCCGTAACGGTCTGTTTGAGTTCGGGTCGGGTCTCAATCTTGATGACCACCACCTCGGGTTCTTCCTTGCGGCTGGCGAACACACTGATGATTACAACGATAGCCAGCACTGCGACTACGGAAACCGCGATGATGATCTTCTTTTTACGGGTCAATGCCATCTTTTCATTCCTTCAATCGGGGGCTTAAATTCTTTATTGGAAAAACGACGTAGTGGTTCAACTATCGGGAAACCGATACGTTCGAAGTAGCTTCTACGCCAAAACTTATCAAACTGTTTCATTTAACGGCAAATTATGCCGATGTTTGGAAGCGTAAAGTCGCCCTAAGGTTTGTTACAGCTTGCCAGTGTATAACGTCTAGGTCAAATACGTATTAACACCAATAAATGCTACATTGGCGCACCTCTTCGTTTCGCGCTAAAATGACTTACTTTCGTGCGCTCCCTATCTCGCCTGCGTGCATCTGATGGTCGTGAGATTGAGTGGTTCGAACAAACACCGATGATTACCTGCGACAGATGCAAAACTGAAAACCTGGACGGTTCGCAATACTGCGATGAATGTGGAGCTCCCCTGAGACCAAATGGGCGATCGGCAGTTGGGCCGAAGTTGCATAAGAATGGTGACGGGCAGAATGGTTCACATGCACCCGTTCCAGGACAACATCCGGAATTCGCCGGCGGACACGTTTCAGCAGGCCTTAACATTAGTGCCATGAAGAATCCCGGCAAACCTCACGCGCGTCTCGTCATCGAAAAAGGTCGCTCAAGTGGGAAACAGTTCATGTTGTGTGATGTAGAGTCTCACATTGGACGCTGGGATGCCGACGGAGGCATTTTCCCGGACGTCGATCTCGACACGGACGATCCGGAAGCTAAAGTCTCACGTCGTCATGCGCGGATCACGCTGACGAATGGGCAATATTTCGTTGAGGATCTGGGTTCAACGAACGGCACGTTTATTAATCGAGGCAAGCGACTGACTCCGGGGCAAAGACAGGCCCTGTGTGATGGTGATGAAATCATAGTTGGAAAAACTTTTTTGCGGTTCCACATCCTGAAATAGATTCCCGGCCTTAAACGTCTTCATTTTGGGTAGGTAACTGGACACTGAGCGTCCGAGTCGATTCTAAAAAAGATGGCCGAATGTAACGAATGCGGCTCCCAAGTCGCGCCTGGTGAGAATTTCTGTGGGAACTGCGGCACTCAGACCCCGCCGGCGTCTTCCGAGTTGAAGACGGTGGTAGGGACGATGCCGACCGATACTGCCACATCCGAACCCGCTGAGGAGGTTGCCACATCTCAGCCGATAGACGAGGCAGATGAAGAGGTTGGTGAACAGCCAGCCGCAAAAGTCGACCATTCCGTCGAGCAGCCAGTCGAGCAGACTGCCAAAGTGAACGCCGAAACTGCCGAGCCTCAACCAGTCGAGAGCATCGATGAGAAACCAGTCGAGGAGAAGCAAGTCGAGGTTAAGCCGCTCGAAGTGAAGCCAATCGAGGTGAAGCCAGTCGAGCTGGCGCCGCCTGCCGAAGCTGTGGCTGCTCTGGAAACGCCCGTCTCCAAAGAACCTCCGACGCCAATTAGTTCTACGCCACTGGGCGGAGTATCGACAGATGATGTGAAAGTCGTCGGCACCAGTGCGACACCTCGCAGGGGCACCACGGGCGGACATTCTCCTGGCGTCAAACAACTTGAAGCTGGAACGGTGCTCAATGGCCGTTATGAGATTGTTCGGAGAATTGGTGGCGGCGGAATGGGCGCCGTGTATTTGGCGAAAGATCGAAATCTCGGCGACGCTCCACGTGCGGTCAAGGAGATGATTGAATCGCACCTTGACCCCACCCAGCACGAAAAAGCGATCGGCGATTTCAAACGCGAGTCACTGCTGCTCACGTCACTTGAGCATCCTTCGATTCCCACCATCTACGACTACTTCTATGACGACGGCGCAAGTCGCTTCTATCTCGTGATGAAGTACATCTCCGGCGGAGACCTCGCATCGCGAATGCGAGCCGCAATCGGAGGACGAATAGACGAAAAGACTGTGACCCAGTGGGGAATGGAGGTCGCGGACGTTTTAGAGTATTTGCACTCACGACCAAAACCGATCATCTATCGAGACTTGAAGCCTGCGAACCTGATGATTGATGGAAACACCGGTCGCATTATGTTGATCGACTTCGGCATCGCGCGGTGGGTTTCACAACAGGAAAAAGGCGTGACGGCAGTTGGCACCATGGGTTATGCGCCACCCGAACTTTTTAGCGGACGCGTTCAACCTGGTTCCGACGTCTACAGTCTTGGGGCCACGATGTTTCACCTGTTGACCGGGGCTGATCCGCAGGACAACCCCCTCCTGATTTTTGATTTCTCGAAGAATCCACGTCCACGGCAGATAGCACCAGCGCTCTCCAGTGAGATTGAATTGATCCTCATGCGCTCGGTCGAATACAAACCGGACGAACGTTTTCGTACTGCTGGTGAAATGCGTGACGAATTGGCGAGGCATCTTGAGAACTTGATGTCCGGGCGCATCAGCTATGGAATGCCGGCGCCGCAGTTGGGTGGCGAGACGGTCCAGGTCCAAACTGTCTACTGTGGATTTTGCGGTGGTCGAATTGCCGCTGATGATGTGTTTTGCGCGCACTGCGGGGCGCGTCAACCGTTGGCTGGTCTTGGTTCGAGCGCGTTGTTGCAAACTGCCCGGCCAACGGCGAAGCTGGTGGTTACCGGAACAGTTGAACTAGACGCTTCATTCCTCCTGCAAAAGGACAGCAACCTTCTGGGACGCACTGACCCGCATTCAAACATCTTTCCAGAGATTGACCTATCGAGATTTGACCCGGAAACGAAAGTTTCACGCCGTCACGCGAGGATATGGTTGGAAGGCGAGACCTTTCTCGTTGAAGATCTCGGTTCAGTAAACGGAACTGTGATAAACGATTCGGTACGATTGGCGCCTCGTCAACCGCGAGTGTTGGATAGTGGCGATAAATTGCGGGTTGGCGAGACGGTATTGCATTTTCTCGTCGGATAGTGAGTTTAGTGCTTTGATCTTTGTACTTTGAACTTGGTACTTTGTTTCTACATCGAGTTTAAGTGCAGGACTAAAAGCAACGGCCAAAATCAAAGATCAAAGCACAAAGCACAAAGATCAATTCCCAAAGCCCAGATCCCTTAATGACCACAGCCCAAGGTTTGACACGCCCACGAGCCAGAAGTCGTGCTGCTCGCAAAGATGGCAAACGACTTCGAGCGCCTTTTTCGCTTCGCTGCGGCGCTCTTTTGATCGACTATATCGCTTTAGCTGCCATTGTTGTTTTTGGCACGCTGGTCGCCCGTCTGCTTGGTGGTGGCGCACGTAGTGCCGGCAATTCGGCCGAAACAATCGGAATGTTGATTACGCTCGGTTTGGCTGTGCTAAACCTGGGAGTGCTGCCGGGACTGACAGGACTAACCCTTGGGAAGTGGGCCACGGGCCTGCGAATTGAGAAGAACGACGGCTCGGATATAGGTATCCCGCGAGCTCTGCTGAGACACTTTATTGGTTATCCTCTTTCATTCTTACTTTTAGGTATGGGCTTTTTAATCGCAGCGCTGACCGTGCGTGGTCGCGGTTTGCACGATATCATTGCGGGCACCGTAGTTGTACGTGAAGGCTCGTTGTAAATGTTGAGTTTCGGATGTCAGAACTAATCGTCAAATACCCCGATCGAGCCCCCGACCACTTTCCACTAGGTCGACTCCGCATCACCATAGGTCGTTCAGCCAGAAACGATCTCTGTATTCCCGATCCGTTCGCTTCGCGAGTCCATGCTGAAGTACGACGTGAGGGAGACGAGTATCTTTTGCAGGACCTCGGCTCGGCCAACGGCACGCTCTATAACGGCGCGACTGTTCAAGGAGTAATACCGCTAACCGGTGGCGGCCGAATCCAGATCGGTGAAACCGAAATCATTTTTGATGATGGCACATACAACTCGAGTATGGGTGCCACCATGATTACCGATAACTCGGAAGCGTCACTTCCGGAAGCGACTATTGCTCTCGCCTCAGGTGACCGAACAACTTCCGGTTTGCTCGAAGCCATTGAAGGCGCACGCACAAAACCTGAAGGGATAGCGTCGTCTTCGCCCGCCAATACCGCGGCAAAGCCCGCTCGGCAGGGCGACCTTCTCGCCTTGATCAGCAAAGTGGGAATTACTTTGCTTGCATCTGCCACGCTGGGCGAGACACTGGAACAGATCGTGTCGTTGGTGTTTGAGGCAGTACCCGCCGACCGTTGTTTGCTCATGATGCGCGACGAAGCTGCCGAAGATTTGCGCGTAGCGGTTGCGCGTTTGCGCGACAGGGTTGGTGAAGTTGGCGAGATTAGAGTCAGCCGCAATGTACTCGATGAAGTTGTTATCCGAGGAAAGTCAGTGCTGACTTCCGATGCGCAACATGATCCACGCTTCGCCAGTGGTACGGTTGTGCTACAGGGTGTGAGATCCGTGCTCGCAGTGCCACTGGGAGTTTCGGATAAAGTCTTTGGAATTATTTACGCCGACTC
>QHXL01000069.1:1130-6001 GCA_003222935.1 Acidobacteriota bacterium | reverse complement strand
TCACGGAAGATCATTTGAAGGTCTTGACCACACTTGCCTCAGTCGCAGCAATCAGAGTGGAAAACGCCAAACTCATTGAAGAACGTCTCGACCGTGAACGACTCGAGCGAGAACTGGCGCTCGCGAGTGAGATCCAACAACGCTTTCAACCCACGGCGCCACCAGTCGTTAGCGGTTATGAATTGCAGGGGATCAGTTTTCCCTGTTACGAGATCGGTGGTGACTATTACGATTTTATTGAACGCGAAGATGGGCGTCTCGTTATCGCGTTGGGCGACGTTTCAGGAAAGGGAACTGCGGCTGCACTTCTAATGTCGTCGTTGCACGCTGCGGTTCACGCGCAATCAGGCTCACACGATTCACTGGTCGGCACGATTTCTGCCGTGAACAGATACTTGTCCGACAATATTCCAGCTAATCGTTTCGTAACTCTGTTCTATGCGGAACTGGATCCTGAGTCGGGCACGCTCGCGTTTCTCAATGCCGGTCATAATCCACCGTTGATTGTTCACTCAGCGGGCACAGTGGAACAGCTAGCCTCTGGTGGTCTGCCTTTGGGCATCAAGCGTGACGCGGACTACCGCGAGGGTCGAACTAAAATGCAACCGGGAGACGTGCTCGTTATTTACTCTGATGGTGTTACGGAAGCCTGTAGTCCATCGGGCGAGGAGTTTGGTCCAACCAGGCTATACGAGGTAGTTTCCCGCAACATCGAAGCTTCGGCGGCTGGCATCAGGGATCGGATAGAGTCGTCGCTAACTAAATTCTCACAGGGCACGAGTGCGGCGGACGACATTACGCTGGTTATTGTAAAGCGCCAGGCCGAAGCCAAACTCTCGGCAAGCTCGGGAGACTAATCTCGTTCGCCAATTGCACTCAGCACGTGCAGGATCATCCCGGCGGCAATCAGATAAATCCCTTTATGTGTCAACGGAGTTTGTAGTCCCGTCAACCCCGGCTCGCGAAAAAACGCAAATACGGATAGCACTGAAGCTGCGGTTATCAACAGTGACCCGAGCAGCTGAAGTATGCGTCTCAACTGTGTGAGGCGATATGAAGTAAGCGCCGATACCGAGGTTAATCAAACCAGACAGCAGAATATAAATGTGACGCGAACGGTAGAGCATCCGAGGTCCATCGGGCATGGATTGGAGATGCTGGAGAAAGCGGTCCATGTACTGACCTGTGAGCAGGAAAGCTATCACTAGCAGTAGACCAAAGATGAGATGAAAGCGCTTCATCGCTTACGTGGCTCAATCTCAGTCTTTACGTAAGTAGTCATTGAGCGTACCGCTTGAAGTTGTTCGTCGGTGAGTTGATATTCCTTCTCGCCCAGCTTCAGACTGAATTTCGTGGAGACAACCAACTGCTTGAACTTTGTGTAAGGTATTGTCAAATAAAGAAACTCACTGACCAGTCCATCATTTGATCTTGAAGTAGAAAACTGTCCCTCGGTTTGATAGACAATTTTGTCGTCACCGATGAATTCTATTTTTGTCAGTCCAGGAAAACTCTGTTTCTTAGCAAACGAAGCGACATCGAGAGTCACATCAGTGGGCGCACGCGGTGTCACCTTACTGGTATCACCCGGGACCGTGAGTCGCGGGATAAGGGTTAATCCGTTGCCGGGAACTCCTTCTAATTGTAGTCCTCCGACAGAAATATCCGTCTGATTCTTAGTGCGGGAGTAAACAACTGTAGGTCCTAATGGCTCAGTGGGTTCGACTTGCCTATTACCCTCGAGAGGTTTCGCCTCGTTATCGAAACGATGAAAGTCGAGGACGACGTTCCAGTGCAACACCAGGAACTTGGTCTGGGATTTCATGAACGAAACAACAATCTGTTTGACTGACTTGATGTTTGAATAGTGGGTCTTGACGATCTCGGCGGTTTCTTGCGCTCGCTTCTCACGTTCTGCCAATGCCTTGTCATTGAGCGGTGAGTTTATAAACGTGATGTAGATCCCGCTGTAACTGCCTGCTGAGTTCAGACTGACGTCGATACCAACCTCCCCAGACTTCTTGATGATTTCAGAACGCACCTCAGCCAGGGCGCCAAGTCTTTTGCCGAGTTGCTTAGACTGGTCGCATCCACTCACGAGCAAGCAGACGAAGACCAGCGACAAACCTATGCTTGTTCTTAACTGTTTCATGAGGACCTGGTTCTTGAGTGTTAGTCGGTGGGCTTACCCTGTAATAAACCCTCAGCCTTCAACGTCTGTGGGCCATTCTCGTTGCACATCGCGAACGATTGACCTTCGTACATCGTTACACCCGCGAACTCACCTTTCGCGTTGAGGATGTAGAAGTTGATTCCGAAGTTTGGCAGACCCCGACTGTTCAAGAGACGTTTCTCGACAGTGTTGTTCTTGATTCGCTTGAGTACTTCCATCCCTGCATCTTTCGGATGTGCGCCGCGGCGCATCTCCTCAACGATGACGAAGGAGCACAGGTTATAAAGGTTTGCTTCGCCACGTCCGGTAGAACCCGCAGCACCCACGGCGCCATCGACGTACAGTCCGGCGCCTAGAATTGGCGAATCACCGATTCTCCCGGGTATTTTCCACGCCAGGCCGCTCGTCGTTGTAACGCCGCAAATCTCTCCCCTGGAGTTGATGCCGTCGCAGTTGATTGTGCCGTGCAGGTTCTCTTCACGAAGCAAACCAAGGGCATACATTTCGAGCGCTGCTTTGTGACCCGCTTCGGCGCGCTTCTTCGGATCCAGATAGTGTTGAGGATCGATTCGTCGCTTCCACTCGAGCCACTGTTTCCGGGAATTGTCGGTATTCAGATCGTCTTCGATCTTGAAACCCATGCCGCGAGCGAAGTCCTGTGCGCCTTTGCCGACGATCAGGTGATGGTCGGTGTTTTCCATCACTGCCTTCGCGACCAATGACGGCGTGCGCACGCCTTCAATTGCGCCCACTGCGCCAGCGCGTTTCTTTGGGCCATGCATGCACGAGGAGTCGAGTTGCACGATGCCTTCTGCGTTGGGCAGACCGCCGTAACCAACACTGTCGTCGAGCGGATCGAGTTCGACGATGTTTACACCAGCGATCAGCGAGTCTAAAACGTCGGCGCCTTCAGTCATCATCGTAAATGCTTTTTGTACCGCGGTGAGAGTGCCGCCGTTTTTGAAACGGTTGCCATTGGCGGACGAGACGACCAGAGGTTTGACAGCGCCCTGGGTGAGAATCATCGGAAAGCCGGTTACCTCAGACTTGGTTGCGGCAATGGCCAGTCCGGCGACCGCACTGTTGCGCATGAAGTCGCGACGCTTCATCTTTTTGCTCATGTGGCTCCTTGAAATTGTGGAAAGAATCAACGAGAAGAACGTGCGGCAATTCAATCACGATGCCGTATGTTTCGCAAAGGCATTTTGGAGTAATTAGTGAGTGGTATCAGCTACTCAAGACTCTCTTTAATTCTTTCAGCTGTCTTTGGCCCAATCCCGTCAACGAGGTCCAGGCCGCCGCCGTGAACAAACGTCTTCAGATCGCCCAGTGATGAAACTTTAAACTTTTGATGCAAGAGGGCGGCGGTCTTTGGTCCAATGCCTTGAATCTCGAGTAGGTCGAGAATGGATTCTGGAGTCTCCGCTGTCAGTCGATCCCACGCGTCAAATGAGCCACGCTCCAGCAGCTCGATGACCTTTCCGGCAATTGCTTTTCCTACGCCGGGAATTGTCTGCAGCCCGGCCACACCGTCTGCATCCGCAATTTCCTTGAGGGGAGTCGGCCAAACTTCAATCGCTTCAGCCGCGTTCCGATATGAACGCAACCGAAACGGATCATCTCCTCGTATTTCCATCAATGCGGCAAGACGATGGAATCGACGCGCTATGGTTTCATTGTTCATGAATCTCTTTGCTCTCGAAATTGAAGGGTGTGCTAGTCTAACTTTGCTTTGAGCGTAATTCCAAAGCGGGTTGCGGCCAGTTAGTTTTTGAAATTTGAAGGAGACCGCTACGGTGGATCAAACACGACGACAATTACTGACCGGTATCACGGTTGTTGGAGCTGGAGCTCTCTTGGTTGGTTGCAGAAATCCCGGAAACAGCGGTGGCGCGACCAACAAGGAAAACAAGCAAAGTGAGCAGGCAGACGAAGCTGCAGCAGAAATTTCTGCCGCCGAAGACCTGATGCGCGAACACGGAATCTTGCGCCGGGTGCTTGTCGTCTACAGGGAGTCGGCGGCGAAACTCCGCCAGGATCCCAATTCGGTTCCACTAGACGCGCTCGAAAAAGCTGCTCAACTCTTTAGAGCCTTCGGCGAAGACTATCACGAGAAGAAACTCGAAGAGGCTTTTGTGTTCCCGGGTGTAAAAAAGAGACCGAGTGCGACGTCTGTTTACGTCGATGTGTTGACCGCCCAACACGTCCGCGGACGTGAAATAACAGATTATCTTCTCGCGGTGACTGCCGCTGATAAGATACCCGCGACTAAAACCGAGCCGTTCATTGGTGCGCTCGAGTCGTTTGCGCGAATGTATGAACATCACGCCGCGGTGGAGGACACGATTATCTTCCCCGCCTGGAAAGAGGCAATTGGCTCGCAGGAACTGGATGAAGCGAGTGCCAAGTTTGAAGAACTTGAAGAAGAGATGTTTGGCGAAGACGGCTTTGATGCGGCCCTGAGGAGAATCGCCGAGATTGAGGAGAGCCTCGGGTTGGCAAACCTTGGGATGTTTACTGCGCCGGCACCCGCCAGGTAAATTAGGAAATGATGAAAAGAAAACTCACGATCTTTTTACTCGTCATCAGTTGTTTGTTGCTCTCTTCAACCGTTCTGTCCGCGCAACAAAAGTCGAAGCGCGAAAAGGTCCTGGCATTGAAAACCATTAAAGGGCGAACAGTTGGTTTTGAAACGGGC
>QHXL01000069.1:0-1120 GCA_003222935.1 Acidobacteriota bacterium | reverse complement strand
CAAACGGCAAGCGGAAGTCGTTCTTTATTTTCAAACCAGGCCTCGATTACTTCCTGGCGCTAAACAAGAAGAGTCTGTTGGTGCTCACGTATGAAGTCGCCGATGTCGATCTTCCCGAAAACGGTCGCACAAGATTAGAGCGAGTTGTGTCTGCGAAAGCAGGTTCATTGCGGTACGAGGACTGGTGGAAGCAGATGCGAGCGAAGTATTCGATCGAGCAACTTGATGATAAATATGGACCACTGGTCATTAAGTATAAGTTGAACTAGACGGGCTGCCACTCCTTTACTTTTTATCTCTCTCCAGCGCAGAATGCGCCCACACTAAAAATCAGCCAACTTTTCCCCTCACCAGGAACGACAATCGGGGTAGTTTTCTCTGTGCTACCTCTGTGCCTCGGTGGTCGAGTATGGATGAGATAGAAATTTCACCACGGCGCTGCTTGTTCGTCTTCGACCAAGCAGCTAACAAGATGAGACTTTCGAAGCAGGTCTTCACTCCGGTAGGAGTGTCATGTCTATAGCATTGGCGAGGATAAGCCTCCGGCGCGGTTCGGCGGGCCCGGAGCGAAGTTGAGTGGTTAAGGACAGGTTGCGTTCCGGCCCGCCGAACCGCGCCTCGGGACATTGATGAGCTGACTATAAACATGGCACTCCTCCCGGAGTGAAGACTGGCTTCCGACACTCCCTCGAGTTTCTAATGAGGACAGAGGCACAGCGGTAGCACAGAGACTTCAACTTAGGGCACGTGCCCAAAATCGGACGCAGTAATCGGGAGCAACTTTCTCGATTACCTCAACCTTAAACCTCTCAATTTCTTAAGGAGCCAGCAATGACACTCACACAATTCGCTGAAGAACCAGATCAGGAACAAAGAATCGCCAAACTTCGCGAGGAGATCAAAAAACTCGGCGGCGACACGATGACGGTCGAAGATATGCCGGCCGACATGGAGGAGGAATTTCTCCGGCATGTACTGGAATACGAAACCGCAGAACCGATTAGCCTGTTTCAAATTCTTGAAAACGCCGGAGCTGAACTACCTGAGCCGGAGGACGTCGATGACGACAACTTGCTCAGAAAGTTGCATGAGATCATCGAACAAATGGCATCAATGGGTG
>QHXL01000068.1:11830-18358 GCA_003222935.1 Acidobacteriota bacterium | reverse complement strand
AGGCTTCCGTGCTATAAACATGTCGCCCCTCTGGGGCAAGGCGATAACTCCAATATCCGAATAAAGATCAAATGTCCCGGCAATTCTGTCTTGCGAACTGGAGCTGACAAGGTTGAGATCGATGATGAAACTACTCTACGCAATCATTACACTATTCGTTCTTGCTACTGCGGGACTTTCACAAACACCACAACAGCAGTCGGCCTCGCCTCAGAGGAAACTCATTCAGTTTCAAATGGCGATTCTGAAACGCGGGCCAAAATGGACACCTAATCCGGGAAAAGATTTCCCCGCGGTTCAAAAACAACACGTCGACTACGTACAGTCGTTGCTTGCGTCAAATAAAGCAGTAATCGCGGGGGCGATAAAAGACGAAAGCGATCTCGTGGGTGTCTACATCTTTCGCACCACGTCGGCTGATGAAGCACGCAGCTGGATTGATGCTGATCCGGGAGTCATCGGCGGACTTGTGACTGCTGAACTTCATCCGTGGTGGTCAGAAGACGTGATGAAGAAGACTGAAACGCCGACGAAGTTAATGACCGCTTATCTTGCTTTCCTTGTACGGGGCGAGAAGTGGACTCCTGAGACGACTCCGCAGAGTGAAGAGATTCAGAAGGGTCACATGGCAAACATCTCTCGACTCGCGGAGATGAAGAAGTTGGTTGTCGCTGGACCATTTGGCGACGATGGCACACTGCGTGGCATCTTTGTGTTTCGCGTGGATTCGATGGAGGAAGCTAGAACCTTGACGATGACCGATCCAGCGGTAAAGGCCGGCCGGCTCGCGCTGGACCTTCACCCGTGGCTGGTGCCAGTTGGAATTCTGCCGTGACTGGCAAAGCGTGATTCTCTGCGCAGTCTCAGCGGTCTCTGCGTCTCTGCGGTAATATGCCAGGACATCCACAAACCGCCGAGGCGCAGAGGCCGCTGAGAATTGCGCAGAGGCTGTAAATTTATGTAAGCGGGATGTCGTAACTCAACATGAAACAGATAAGGAATTTTATGAAAGCAACTTGGAACGCCGCCGTCTTGGCCGAAAGCAATGAAACAGTTGTCGTTGAAGGTAACCATTACTTTCCACCCGACTCGGTCGACAAACAGTATTTCAAGTCGAGTGATACGCATACCGTCTGTCCGTGGAAAGGCGAGGCAAGTTACTACAATCTGGAAGTCGACGGCGAAACAAACAAAGACGCCGCGTGGTACTACCCTGAAACAAAGCCCGAGGCCAACAACATTAGAGGTTACGTGGCTTTTTGGCGGGGTGTGAAAGTGGAACAGTAAAGTCTTTTGATCTTTGTGCTTTTGATCTTTGTCCTTTTCCATGCTGACCCACACCGCCGCCAAGGTCAAAGTACAAAGCTCAAAGATTTAAGCTCTTCTCTTAAGGAACTTCTCGCCAACGCTGCCGTATAATCCTCCTGTTATGTACTGTCCATCCTGCGGTTCGGAAGAACGACAACTCAGCCAGTACTGTCGCGCTTGTGGCACAGACTTGCGCATCGTTCGCAATACTCTTGAGCGACCAGACTCAATTACGGCGTCGGCAATCTCAGCGCGCGAACAAATCGGTGTCGCAGTGGCTGACCAACTGCGTGAACTGAAGACCGGAAAAGATCTGAAAAAATTCGCTGAAGATGCGCTTCCGCAACTTGAGAAGTTTCTCGAGTCGCCGGAAGAGAAACGCTTAAGAAGGATTCGTAAAGCTGTTATTACTGCAAGTGTCGGTCTTGGCTGGACCATTGTCGCGTTTTTCCTGGCACTCAACGACGCTGACTTCATTCCCATGATGATCCCTGGAGTTATTGTTTTTTTTATTGGCCTGGGAATACTGATCAATGGCTTGTGGTTTACGACGCCACGAAAGAAGTTGCCCGGTGATTCCCAGGACGCGCTCTCACAAAACCTGCTCGATTCATCCATCAAGTACGACGCCCCGCAACTTCGATCAATGACTAACGAGTTGACACCCGCTGTGCGAATGCCCGTCGGGTCGGTCACCGAACACACCACACATCATTTAGGTTCAAAGAAAGACTAGGAGCATCGATGGCTGTCGTCCTTGAAGGTGGGTGTCGCGTTTCCCTGCTGAACGAAGGCGTTCCGGAGGTAAATGGTTCGCGATTTCACTCAGGGTTTTGGAATTCGCTCCCGGCACTTCGCCAGAGATTAAAAATCGTGAGGCTGATGAAGTGTTCTACTGCCTTGAACTTCGCCCGAGATCAAAAACGATCAGGCTGATGAAGTGTTTTACTGCCTCGAACAGATTAGTACCCGCGGCGATGTACAAAATCGTTTTAGTATTTCTGTTGACGGAAAGTCATTCGAAGTTAACTCGCAAACAGGTTTCTATCTGCGACCAGGACAGACTTTGATTGTTGACAATCCTGGACCAGCGCCGGTGGTACTTGTTAGTGCACAGTGTCCGGAAACAAGCGAAGAGGATTCTGAATTCGAAGGGGGCAGGCGGGGACGCCTGCGGTCCCAGCAGGAGGGTTCTGGCGGGTTCCAGGCCGTTCGATTGGGTGATAAGGCGGCGATCCCGACGGCTGATCGTTGGTATCGAGTTTTGGTTGATGACGAAGTTGGCAGCGAACAGGTGACTCAGTTTGTAGGCTCTATTCCTCCAGGTCGTGCCCCGGATCATTTTCATCAATACGAGGAAGTGTTGTTTATCCTGCGCGGCGAGGGTCGCATGTGGGCCGGTGAAACTAAGACGCCAATTGGACCAGGTTCATGTATCTATTTACCCAGGGGTCAAGTTCATTGTGTGGAGAACACAGGAAATGATGAATTGCGACTCCTGGGAGTGTTTTATCCGGCGGGAAGTCCGAGTGTCCGATATGAGAGTTGATGACAGTAATTTCAGATTGCAGATTTCAGATCGCAGATTGGACAAGCTCTAGCTCTTAGAGCCACCAGGAATTCCTAAATCTTCAATCTGAAATCTTCAATCTGCAATCATTCAAAGTCCCTTATATCTTTAAAGGGTTTTTCAGCGTCCGAAAAATCAGGGCGATAGTAGTAAGCGGCGCCGTCAAAGTCCTGGAGCCAGCCTTCTTCCATTCCCAATGTTTCAAGTGCCGCCGTTGCCTTCATCCACTCTGATTCCCTGATTCGCCGCGACAGCAAAACAAAACGATTGTTCGTTGCCGCCTGGTGAGTTGGGTAATACTGGGCCATCAAAGAGATCGCGACCCGGGTCGTCGCGTATCCACTCGATCGACTCCTGCACACACGCGACGTCATTCGGCAAAACCAAAAGACGAATGACCAACCCGCGCTTGAGTAGCCCGTCGCCATCAAACACCAGGTCTGGACCGGTTTGCCGGTACATCTCCTGCAGTGCTTTCCGCGAGTGCTCTTTGTAGCCACGAACCTTCGAGTAGACGTACCCCGACTCATCATCCGCATACTTCAAGTCAGGCAAGTAGACATCAACCACGTTGTCGAGCAATTCCAGCACGGGCACGGCGTCGTACGCATTCGTGTTGTAAACAACTGGCAAATGCAAACCCTTTTGCGCGGCGATAAGTATTGCGCGCGCCATCTGTGGCGCAAAGTGCGTCGGCGAGACGAAGTTGACGTTATGACAACCTCGCTCTTGTAACTCGAGCATTATCTCGGCGAGTCGTTCGTGAGTAATTTCGTTCTTGAGTTGTTCCTTGTGGGTTTGCGAAATCTGGTAGTTCTGACAATAGACGCAACGGAGGTTGCAGTTCCCAAAGAAAATGTTTCCGGCGCCGCGCGTCCCCACCAACGGAGGCTCTTCACCAAAGTGGGCCGTGTAAGAGGAAACGATTGGTAAGCGACCTGAATAACAGGCAGCGATTTCATTCTCCAAACGATTGTTGAAACAGTCTCGAGGACACACGGTGCATCGTTCGAGCAGACGCTCGAGAGTTTCAACGCGAGACTCCAACCTTCCGTCGCGCAAGAGAGATAAATATGAAGCTTCAGAATTTTTTGCCATGACGTCTGAAGTGAACGAAGTGCGGCTTATGTTGGTCGACAACTTCAGCCGGTGCGACTTTCTTGGAACGTTGCCAGATGAAATCCATTTCGTGATGAATAGTGCTCAGTGCCAGTCGCGCTTCGAAGATTAGAAGTATGCTGCCGTAAAAGAGAAAACAAGCGCCAAGTATTCCGAGCGCAACCGGAATCAAATTGTAGCCTGATCGGCTTGCGAATCCAGCCACTCCAATGGCAACACTTGTAGCGACAAAAGCTCCCAGGCTCAGGTAGAAAACCACCATACAACGTTGCAGAATGCGCGCACGGCTTGTCAGTTTATCGAGTTGGGCGAAAATCAGAGACTGGCGTTCCAGGATATCTCTTTCTCGTCTCTCACCTTCAGTTAATGCTTCGAGACGATCAGACAAGTCTCTGACGCGGTCGACGACACGACCAAGTCGAGTCGAGGTCGACAAGATCATGCTACCGCAAGCGGAAATAAGCACTGCGGGCGTGATCATTGCAGTTAGTACGGCGATGGCAGCAGATTTATCCATGGCGCTTAGTTATAGAAAGAAAAGTCTGGAAGAGCAAACGGCTGTTTGTTCGATATGCTTTAGAGCTCTTGCAAAAGTCTGATTCACCTTGCGGTTCAGGGAATCTGAAAACTCGGATACCATCGGCTTTAGCCGCGTGGAGCTTCAATTTCAGACTAGAACACCGCCGCTCGATTTTGAGAGAGATACCACCGGCTTCAGCCGCGTGGAGTTTCAGTTTCGGGCTCACAACCAACTAAAGGGCAGAAATTGAAACTCCACGCGACTGAAGTCGGTGGTATCTTTCCGAAATCGAGCGCCAGTTCTAGGATGAAACTGAATCTCCACGCGGCTAAAGCCGGTGGTATCTGAGCCTTTTATACTTTCTTGCAAGAGACTCTTTACCTTGTGGTGATTCCATCTAGCGGCAGATCGAACCGGAATGTCCGACGAACTTCAGTTTGTCGTGGCCTGCATCATCGACAACTGGCTAAACTGAATTCGTCCGGACATTAGACTTCGATCTGCCAATTACTCGAATCACGACAAGCTGAAGCATATCGGACATTTTGATGATATTCTGCGCCTCCAAATTCCTATGCGCCTCTGGATCTCCAAAAACAGCGAGGTACCAATTCGCGAACAGCTCGTCACACAGATCATCCTCGGTATCGTCAGCAACGACTTAAAGGCCAAACAACGACTTCCCAGCACACGCGATCTCGCGCGACGCTATGAAGTTCATGCAAACACTGTCAGCGCCGCTTACCGCGAGCTGGCTCGACGTGGTTGGGTTGAGTTTCGCAGGGGCAGTGGTGTCTACGTTCGCACTCAAAGTGCTGAAGCAACTGACGGCAAGCTTGAGTTGGACCAACTGCTTGCCCGGTTCTTCAAGACCACGCGAGCCCAGGGCTTTTCACTCGCCGAGATCCAGGAGGGCCTGCAAAGGTCGCTCGGTTTACAACGACCTGATCATTTTCTTGTCCTCGACCCCGATGAAGAATTGCGCGCAATACTCGCCGCCGAGATTGCAGACGCAACTGACGCCAAAGTTCAAAGTGCCGAGCCGGCTGAGTTAGGAAACCCATTGGTGCTGACGGGTGCAGTTCCAGTCGTTCTCTACGGTCACTTTGCAAGAATGAAACAACGACTTGGAACAACATCCGACGTGCTTCTGCTTCATTCCGCATCGGTGGTCGAGTCGTTGCGCGGACAAACACGACCCTCGTCAGACTCGATCGTTGCGATCGTGTCTCGCTGGCCGGAGTTCCTGAAGTGGGCGCGTACGATGCTCGTCTCAGTCGGACTCGACCCGGATGCGCTCAGTCTTCGTGACGCGCGCGAACGTGGATGGGAGAAAGGTCTGCGTTCGGCAGCTTTTGTAATAACCGACTCGTTGATGGCGTCAAAGATTCCCGCAGGATGTGAAGTGAAGGTCTTTAAGATGATCGCTGCATCATCGCTGGAAGAAATTCGCGATTATGCGACCTCCCTGGAGTGCGGGGACTGGTCACCGCTTTTTCCGCCGCCAACCGATTAAGAACCGTTATAACAAAGCGGTGACCAGTCCCCGCACTCCAAGTAGGTACTTACGGCTTTGCTGGGTCTTTCGGAAGCGTTTTAATGTAATTCACCACGTGCCAGCGCTCTTCTGCTTCCGGCATTTTTTTCTCGCCGGCGGGCATGATCCCCTGAATGCCTTTAGTGATCTTCCAGAACATCTCGCCGTCAGTCATCGAACTCATTCGTTCCTTGTTCGTCAGATCGGCCGGCTTGCGTCGCAGACGAGGCATACTCGCTTCATTCCCCGCACCAGTTTCGCCGTGACAAAAGATACAGTTGCCCTTCTCGCGTGCCAGGTAGAGTTCTTTGCCTTTGGCAATTGACTCGGGCGTAGCGGCGACCGGGTTCTTGGTCTTGTCTGCATCTTCGGGAAGTTCCCAGGTATTTTTGGAAAAATCCTGAGGTGCCCCGGCTGCTGGAGTAATCTGACGACTCTCACCCTGACGATTTACGGTTGTAGAGCTGTTGCTGT
>QHXL01000068.1:0-11671 GCA_003222935.1 Acidobacteriota bacterium | reverse complement strand
TTCAAGACGGCATTGAACAGAAGGAAGAACTCTCCCTGTGTTTGATGTCGCCACATCGGATTCGTTGCAAACATCACTACGTGACCCTTCCCAACGGGCACATCAATTACAGCGGGTTTGTTAACCAGCTCAGAACCACCGGCGAGCATTCCGCTGATGAGCAGAGACTTTTCATCTGCCCCGAAACGTAAGATAACTCGCGGCCTCATGTTTGGGGGAACAAACAGCGGACTTTCGCGTTGGTCCTGCGCTGTTTGATCAGCACCTGTTCTATCCGACGGATCGAGCGGTCGAGGTTGAGGCATTCCCTGGATGATATCGGGATCACCGACGCCGCCACGACCCGAAGCACGATTTGCATTCTGACCCTCGCCACCACCGCCTCTTGCGCCCCCTCCACCGCCGCCTCCGCCACCGCCTGGACCACCGGCTGCGGCCACTTGAAACAACGGCGCCTGACTAAAGTAAATCGGGAGTCCTTCGCTGTAACCGTAGGCGATCGGACTCTTTCGATCGGCGAACGTACTGTTGTAGATCGAACCGCGGGCTTTCAGAGTCTCAGAAGTTTGAATCGCAACGCCCGTCGTGATGCCATAGTCAATCGGTATGCTTGAGACGCCCGCCACGGTTACAAACAGACCACCCTCTTCAATGAACTTCTGAAGATTTGCGAGTCCATTCAGACCGATACCGCCCCGGATATCGTCACTCTGATCGGGCGAATTGGCCATTGACGGCGTCAGTGTCGAGCCTTTCCAGGGAATCGGCTCGCCACGCATCGGCAAGCCATTGACGATCGACTGTGCTGAGCCACCGACAGGCGGAAAGATCAACACGTCGAATTTGTCGCGCAGCCGAGGTGTGTCGCGCAACACATGAACGGAGATGTAAGTGTACGGTACCTGGTAGCGATCAAACTCGACTCGATACCAACCGTCGTTTTGAGTATTGGTCCAGGTATGAATAATGCCGATTCGCGGGACAGCCAGGTCGTGCATTTTCACATCCGGAAGCTTATCGACACCAACCGCCTTTAATCCCAGTTCTGTTACTGCAGCTTCAAGCCGTTGTTTTACATCTGCGGGATTACCTTCGGCCTTAACAATGAAGGAGCCGGTATTGAACTGCTGGTCGCCGACCTTGAACGAGTCTTCGGCGGCGCCAATCTTCACGTCTTTGAGACGGAAGCGAAGGGTCGCCAGCGTGTTGTCCGTGTTGTGATTGATGAGGAACGCCACGGGTTTCCCGGATGCAGCCAGTTGACCAGTCACCCTGGCGTCAGTTGTTAGAAGCGTCATCGGTACTGAAAGAACACTCTTATCAACTACGCGAATCGTCTTCACGTTGCGCATCGCACCCATGGTCCAACCGGTATCGTCGTACGGATTTGGATCGTTCACGTTGTAGTACTGCGTATCGAGTAGCATGTCGGCCATACGCGAATATGGTTGGTCCATGCGGACGATATACGAACCCGCCGGGTACTTCTGATCCTTGACGGAAAATTCCTTGTCAGCCTTGCGAACTTCGATTCCGCGAAATCGCATCAGGTTAACCATGTCAGCCGCTTCGACGGGACGCGCAGTGTCGCCGGGAATAATGTATGCCGCCGGTCCTTCGTTCAGTGCCTTATCCACCGATCGTTTGCTCTTGATATAAAAGTTATTCAGGAAACGCTCCCTGTTATTCCCAACAAAATTCATGGCAAACAAGAGTGCCGACTGCTGCATGTTGATGTTGTTTCGCATCGACCAGTTCACGCGCGGGAAAGGAGGATTGGGTCGATACCAAACGCGGCTGGTGTCAGTGGCGCCAAGCGTCCGCTCGCGGGTATCAGCGCCGCCGTTGCCAAACGTTTCATAGAACCTGCCAATCGAGTTTGCGCCGGTTGCGATGTAGAGCATGTAATTAGGCGCCCAACCATCGTAAAAACCGTGCGTCCAAACTCCGGGAACACCGCGCTTCGTCATCTCCTCAATCTCGTGATACGCCAGCAGTTGAAACTCATCGATAGCGAGCGGGTCGAGCCAGGCGTTGTACGGACCAGTGCCCGTCATCGTGTAGAGATAAGGAACCGACTCGTGCAGATCGTGAAGCACCTGCGCCTTCCAGTCCACGAACGTGTTGAGTGCGTGTGAGCGCGAGCGCCAGCCCCAGTCCATCGCGATTATTGTCGTGGGCGACGTACTTGCCCCAGAACAACAAACCGGGAGCAGGCTTTCCGGGATTCGCTTTTCGATAATTGTAGAGATCGACCATCCGATCGCGTCCGTCGACCTCGAGAGCAGGCGTGATCATCACGATTACGTTCTTACGGATCGATTCGATGAAGGGTGAGTCTTCGACGGCGATCCGGTAGGCCATCTCCATCAACATCTCAGGGGAACCGGTTTCCGTTGAGTGAATCGAGCCCGACGCCCAGTAGATCGGCTTCCCTTCGGTAACAAGTTGCTGAGCTTCCGCTGCGTTAATCGAACGCGGATCACCAAGTTTGGCAGTTATCTCTTTGTAACGATCGAGTTTGGCCAGATTCGCTTCATCGCTGACGATAACGAGTAGCTGTTCTCTTCCCTCTTCACTCTTTTCGTGTGACGACAAAATACGGACACGGGGACTTGCTTCCGCCAGCGCCCGGTAATAACGATTCAGATCGGCAACCTTCGTCAGCTTTCCCGGGGTGCCAACTGCGTAACCGAGGATCTTTTCAGGCGAAGGAATTTTGTCGGATGCCGGCAAGTGATCGACCAACTCGGTCATGAAGTACTTTTCTGTTGTGTACTCCTTGATCTTCGCGCCATACGCCGCGTCGAGAGGATTGGTCGGCGTCGTATATTTTGGCGTTATCGGTGGGTTTGATTCCCTGGTGGCCTTTGCAGCACCGCCGGCTTCGTTCGGAGAGCTACCACGATTTTGTGTTTGGCCAAAAGCGGCCGCGGCGAGCAGTGCGACCAGCAGCGCAGCAAATAACCACGAGACTTTCCGTGTAAAAGTGGCAGAGGAAAGCTTGGAAGACATTGGTTTCTCCTTCAGCATTAAGTACTGCTATCAATCACCGACATTATTGAAATGAGATTTAATGGCTAGTTATGCTTTAGCAACAGCGTTTTTGCGACGGTCGTTGAGCACGAAGGATCAAAATCACCTAAAGAAACTTCAACAATTAATTCTTGTCCTTCGAAACCCGTCGCGTCGATAACGACTTCGCTGGTGTGCTCACCTTTAATAATCTTTCCGACACTCGCTGTCCAGTTGAAAGATGAGGTTTTACTTTGGGTCGGTACAAGCTTTGCGGAAGGTGAGATACGGGCCAAGCTTCGAGGTTTTCATCTCATTCTCACCGTGGCTTTAGCCCGGTGACTAGCGGCCCGGATGATTTTTGGGAAACCGTTTCAACGGTTTCACTTTTAGGACGACGAACTGGAGCGCGTTCAGAAGAGCCAATCTCGTACCAGGGACATACCCCGTTGCGAACACTGCACACCTGTCGTCCCCCGTCCACGAATCCTTCACGGTTACTTCTTGCTTACCGTTGCTTCTTAATCTTTGACGTACACGAAGCGATGGTGGCACAACGTGAGTCGTAACCTGCCACGTAGACCGTGCCAAGAACTTCATCTTCATCAGACGGCAAGGCGACTTCCAGGTCTTTACTTTTTTCCCCTTTAATAATTTTTCCCGAGCTGACCGTCCACAGGTAAGTGATTGGCGTTGAGAGCAACGGTCCGCCGGATACTGTAGCCAGGAATTTTAAGCTCCCGTTCGTATCGACCTCTTCCGGGCAAGAGACCGAGATTACCGGACACGGGCTCGAGTTCTCATTGCAGTGACCGCAATCAACAACTGTAATTTGTTGCTGCGAGCTTCCTGTGCCCGCGTGCTGGTCCGACACTTTGACTGTCGCGGTGTAAATGCCAGGCGCGAGGTCTTTCAAATCCCACGATAGAACGTGGCCGACCGAGTTGAGTTTTCCGGCGCTAACACTCCACTCAAACGTCGTCTGCTCATCGACAGCCGGGCTAGTTGAATTCGCCACTAGCCTGACAGTCGTCACACGCATTGGACACTGCCTGCTCGCACACATCATCTCGTCTGAACTGACGATACTCACGGGTATATAGTGAGCTACGATTCTCGGCTTTGACTTTGTCGTTCGCTTCTTTGCTGTTGCCTTCTTTGCGGTTGCCTTTGGCTTGGCTTTTGGCTTTGGCTTATGTTTTTCTGCGAAGCCAAAACTAAAGCAAGAAGCAAGAGTCAGAAGAACAACTAATACAACGATCGATCGGTGCATATTGGGTGGCACAGACTTCAGTCTGTGATGTTCCTCAGAGAGCCATCTAAATTAAGAACACAGACTGAAGTCTGTGCCACGCTCAAACTAAAACAAGAAGCGAGTGTCAGAAGCAGAACTAATACAACGATCGATCGGTGCATATTGGGTGGCACAGACTTCAGTCTGTGATGTTTCCTCAGAGAGCCATCTAAATTAAAGAACACAGACTGAAGTCTGTGCTACACCCTGATATCCTTTGCACATCGAAAGCCTGAAGTCATCCAGCGTTCGTGGGCGTGAAAGAAGTTTCGGTACGTGGAACGGATATGCAGTTGCGGTGTAGCGAACGAGCCGCCGCGTAAGACCTTCTGATTAACGAACCACTTGTCGTTGTATTCATCAAATTCCGACTTAAAGCCCGGGTATGGAACGTAATCCGATGTTGTCCATTCCCAAACATCCCCGATTAGTTGATGACAGCCATGTACCGTCGCAGCGGCTGGATAAGCACCGACTGGCACAGTTGACCAGTGACCGTTCTCAAACAAATTCCCGTGCGTTAGCTCTGGCCTTTGTTCGCCCCAGAGAAACGACTGCTTCAGGTTAGCTGACGAATAACAAGCGGTCTTTTCCCATTCGGCTTCGGTAGGCAAGCGCTTTCCAATCCATTTCGCAAACGCCGACGCCTCGAAAAAGCTGACGTGACAAACTGGCTCATCGCTGCGTTCGGCAATTGGTCGCAGCCCATCGAAGTCGCGAATCAGCCACTCGCCATCGTGAATCTCCCAGTACAAAGGCGCGTGCCAGTGTTCGCGATTTACCGTCTCCCACCCTTCGGAAAACCACCAACGGAAGTTTTGATAACCACCGTCGCGAATAAACTCGAGATACTGACCGTTAGTAACCGGTGCTCGGTCTATCTCAAAATCCTTTATGAATACTTGATGAGCAGGTTTCTCATTATCAAAAGCAAACTCCCTGGAGTGCGGGGACTTGTCACCGCTTTGGTACAGCTCACCCTTCTCCTCCGAGCCCCACCCTAACAGCATCAAACCGCCTTCAATCTCCGCCATCCCTTCCACTTTGATTCCGGCCGCAGGCTTCGGTTTCATCTTCACAGCAAACTGATCGCACAACAGATGCTTGATGTCGTAGACCAGTAATTCCTGGTGTTGCATCTCGTGTTCAAGTCCCAGTCTTACTAAAGCGAAGACCAGATCGTCGTCGGCACGTTCGAGGAAAGCCAACATCTGCTCATCGATATGACTGCGATAGGCAATCGTCGCTTTAACAGTCGGCCGCGACTTCGTCCCGCGTTTAGGTCGCTCAATGCGAGCGCCAAAACCTTCGTAATACGAGTTGAAATAGAAGAAGAAGTCCTCGGAGTAGACTCTAAACCCGGGTTTGTGCGCGTGCAGAACGGTTTCGAAAAACCAGGAGGTGTGTCCGATGTGCCAGCGAGGCGGGCTCATGAACTCGGCAGTTTGAATTACGTAGTCTTCAATCTCGAGCGGCGCAACGATTTCCATCGTACGTGCGCGGACACTCTTGTAGAGTTCAATCAACGGCTTGTTGCCAGTGGACTCTCTGATTGCTGAAACCATCAAGATACCCCCATGAATTAATCGTAATCATACTCAATGAGGAGACGGTCAACCAACACGGATCTCCTAGATGACAAAGCGATTGTTCTAGTGAGGTTCTTTAGGCTTAAGAGGTTCTTGCAAAATTTTGACTCAGAGCAGTGAATAAACTCTTAGAATATTTCAGGTTGGGAAGGTGGACCCTGTCCCCGCTGAGTTTTACTAAAGAATCCACCGAGCTCAAGCGAGACCGCGGGGACAGGGTCCACCTTCCCAACCTGAAAATTGGCTAATGTGTCCTTTGTAATTCAAAAGCTGACTCTTGCAAGAGGCTCCGAAGGTTTTTGGGGATGTTTTTAAAGAATAGAAATTGAATGCGGGCCTGGCTCGACTACCTGACCGATCACGCGTGCAAATGGGTAGGGTTCTTTCAGTCTTGCGAGCAGAGGCTCAAAATCATTCTGGCTAACTGAAATCAGCATCCCGCCCGCTGTCTGAGGATCGAAGAGAAGCTTCACCAAATCGACGTTAACCGAATCATTAATTGCGACATCTGCGCCGACGTACTCTCGATTCGTCTTATCGGCACTCGTAAGAAATCCCTGACCTGCCAATTCCAAAGCACCTTCCAATAACGGCACCGAATCGGCTTCGATCTCAATCGTCACCTTGCTCGCACATGCCATTTCCCACGCATGACCAATCAGGGAAAATCCGGTCACATCCGTAGCGCCCTTAACACCAAACTCACGCATTGCTTCCGCGGCAAACTTTCCGGGTGTCAACATTGTCGCGACTGAACCGTTTACAACAACCTCACTCGCACTTCCTCTTTTTATTCCTGTTGAAATCACTCCAGTCCCGATCGGTTTAGTGAGAATGATTGCGTCGCCAACCTCAGCACCAGCATTTCGCGCGATCTTGTTTGGATCGATCACACCAGTAACCGAATAGCCAAACATGATTTGCTCGTTATCGACACTGTGGCCGCCAATCAAGGTGACGCCGTACTGGTTCAGCGTCTCGAGTCCGCCACGCATGATCTCGCCAAGGATTGCCGGATCGACACCCTTCTTTGGAAAACAGGTGATGGCCAGAGCTGTTATTGGCGTTCCAGCCATCGCCCAAACGTCGTTTACCGAATTGAGGGCAGCGATTCGACCAAAATCGAACGGGTCGTCGACGATAGGAGTGAAGAAGTCGAGCGTTTGGACCAACGCGAGGTCGTCGCGCAGACGGTATACTCCCGCGTCGTCGGCTGTATCAAAACCGACAATCAAGTTTGGATCGTTAGGTTGTTTCGGAAGACCGCTCAAAACTTGAGCGAGTAAGCTCGGGCTAAGTTTCGCCGCTCAACCAGAACACGAAACCATCTCAGTCAGACGCATCGATAGCTACCTCCTTTCATGGGCCACAGATTAACGCAGAAAAACGCAGATCAGAAATTTGAGAAAAGGACGTCGCACCTTTCTTATTTCTGATCTGCGTTCTTCTGCGTAGATCTGCGGCTAATTTTCCCCGTGGGCGATGAGTTGTGCAAAGGATATCGGCAAACCGTCCGGGTCGAGCCCAACTGCAAGCTTTATCCCCTCACCTTCGCGCTGGGTTGGTGGCATTACAAACGTCATCCCCTTGGACTTCATCTCTTCGTACGTCCGATCAACATCGTCAACATTGAACCCAATCGAACATGCTCCCGCAGTCTTGGATTGGTCTCCAGTGTCCTGGTATTCGCGCGCGATGCCGCCGCCATGCAGTGCAAGGGTGGTAGCACCTGTTGCAAACTCAGTCCACTCAGGTGATTCAAATTTCAGCGGAATCCCAAGCGTGTCGCGATAGAACGCCACCGAACGTTTCATATCCGAGACGATTATCATGGTGTAGTCGATTTGCTTGAACACTGGAGCCCTCCTACTTCCTGCGCGCTTTACTGTTGCCCATCCCAAAGATTACGTCAAACTCATCTTTCGTAAGAGGCATAACCGAAAGTTGCGACTGCCGGATCAACGGCAACTGACTAAGTCGCTTGTCATAACGAATCGCCGCAAGTTGAACTGGACTCGCAAATGGTTTTACTGGTTTCAAGTCGACCGCGACCCATTGATCGTCGTCAGCAGTCGGATCCTGATACGCACTCTTCGTTACTTCCGCCAGTCCAACAACTTCTTTTCCTTTGCCGGAGTGATAAAACAGAACCCGGTCTCCAACTTTCATGCCCTTCAAATTATTACGCGCCTGATAGTTCCTGACTCCGGACCAGTCAGTGCCGCCATCCTTTACGAAGTCATCCCAGGAATAAGTTTCGGGCTCCTGTTTAACCATCCAATAACCGTTCTTAGTCGACTTTTTCATTTGTTCATCTCGAGGCTTTTTTTGACTTGTTGTATTACCGGGAACTGCGACTTAGAATGCCGTTCGATTCAATCATCAACCTACGGGAGAGATTTCATGGTTAAAGAAGGAACCAGTGCGCCCGCTTTTAAGACCACTGATGCGAATGGTGAAAACGTTAGTTTAAAGGATCTCCGCGGTCAAAAGGTTGTGCTTTATTTCTATCCTAAAGACGACACCCCAGGCTGTACAAAAGAAGCCTGCTCGTTCAGAGATGCTTTTGCCAAATTTAAGAAGCGCGGCATCACTATCCTGGGCGTTTCGCCAGACAGTGAGAAGTCGCACCAGAAGTTCGCCACAAAATACGAGCTCCCGTTCACTCTTTTAGCCGACAAGGATCACGCAATAGCTGATGCGTACGGCGTTTGGGGCGAGAAGAAGTTTATGGGGCGCACTTACATGGGCGTTCATCGAAAGACTTTTCTAATCGATGAGAAGGGCAAGCTCAAAAAAATCTTCGAAAAGGTTAAGCCCGAAGATCATGCTGATGAGGTGCTCGAAGCTTTTGCTGAGTAAACGTCCGCGGGAAGTATGCCGCCGAACCGGGGCTAGGCTGCCACCCAGGCCCCAATTTTCGCGGGTTCACCTTCGGGGTTCTTACCTGGCATTAATCCATGCAAACAACTGAATGAGCTGGGAACGTCGGGTTTGCGCGGCGGGAGTTGTGGATTGTCTTCCTGATTGCCGGCATCCGAATTCTCATTCAAGAAATAGAGTCGAGTATTGTCATGGACTTGCGTACGAATTTCGCGGGTCCAGAGCAACAGATTCGCCAGGGCATCCCCAATCTCATCTTTGCCGAGTTTAGTTTCCTGGGCGATCTCTTTCTGCGTTTTGGCTCCTCTGCGAATCGCATCACGAACGCGTTCGATTGGTGAAAGCTTGCTCAAAGCCTTCGCCGAGTAAGGATGACCATTCGAGTGTTCGGCAATCATCAGGTCGCTCATTTCGACCTGCTGTGAGATGTATTTCTTGCGCGCCGACTTATATTCCTTTAATGCCCGCCGACTTTGTGTGACCTTGTTTCGAATACAGCTCTTGCAATATAGATTGCGACCATCTTTACGCGCTCGACAAACTCCAAATTCTGAAACTGAGAGATCCTGGGAGCAAATTGGGCAGTGCTTCATATTGGGGGCTAACAGTGTTTCTTCTTTCATGTGCCGCAACTCCACTAACTTTTTCTGACCTTCAAACAACACTTCGCCTCGGTCCGGATAGTGAACCTTCGGACCTTGAAGTTTGTGTTGAGAGTTATTGTTTGGCGAAGGAGCCCCAATCAAGGGCGATCGCCTGGATTGCCTTGCGCAACATCTGTGCAGTTGCGCCCCACTACTTAACCTGAGTTTGAAAAACGGTGCGAAGGTCTCCTGGGCAATTGCGAGAAGAAAATGAGAGCGAGTTAACCTTCAGTCGAATCAAAAATCAGGTCGCTGATCAAAACTTGTCTTGGCAATCAATCGTTCAGCGAGGGAATCGCATTATAGTGATCGAAACTTTTTTTGCAACTCCTTTTTCGAAACTTTCATGATGCAATTTGAAGAAGAATTTTTGTCTTATTGATCGCGTTTCTAATCGCGTAATTTTGAATCGCAAACAACTCTCGTAGGTGAGGATAGATGATCACTTCAGACTCTTCTTCATGTTCTTTTTCTGATCGAAATCATCGCATCACTCAGTTACAAACTATCTGAATCCTTAATAAATTTTCACCGCGATCTAATTTTAGAAACTGTTCGCCATCTGTTGGCGCAATGACTTTGGATTGAATTCTTTTGGTCCCACTATTAGTAGCACCGTCTTTTTTGTGATCAATATCTCTAAGTAGATAGACAAACTCCTCGACAAAACCTTGATCTGAATCAATAACGATTCACAGGGAAGTAATTTGTTCAGTTGGACCACGTTCGATGCGCATGGCCACCAGCGAAATAAACTCAAGCTGTTCTTGTGAAAGGCTTTCTGTGCGTGCCGCTGACGTGTGCAAAATGTTCTAAGTGTGAGGCTGTAACAGCTTTGTAAAACCGTGACGAGGGATTTCCACAAAGATTTCCTCAGAAGCTGTGGAAAAGTTTTCAGACCGAACTATTTCTTCCGATTCTTCAAACGAATCACAAACTTCAAACCAGACCACGTTTTATTAATCGCGCAAATTTTTACGTCAACTAGACCGGCATCCAATCCGATTCGCTGCACACGATCAAATATCAAATCAGTTGGGACGCCTGAACTCTTCTTTGGCCACGCGATCCAGATCATTCCGTTCGGTGAAAGCTTCGTTGCTAGTTGCGCAAACTGCTTATCCAGCACTCGCTCCCGGTCAACAAACAATAGTGCGAGATCCAACGGAGCGTTAACTCGCTTCACTATCGACGTACCTTCAGGCAAGTCGCCCAACTCAGGAAGAAAATCTTTGGGTGCGTTGAGTAACGCGATTCGTTGGTTTTCTTTTATGCCGAGTTTTTTGGGTAAAGGTGTGCCTGAGTATCCAGCCATTCGCTTAGGTCCTTCGCAACTTCGGAGTCTTAAGTCCGCTTTGCAACTTATGTTTCACTTCTGGCAAAACTCTCGGCGCAAGTCGTTTTTCATATTCAGTGATAAATGATTCGACTGCTGCCTTCTCTCTCTTTGATAGCTCTCGCCAAGCCCACGACAGAGCTTTTACAACCATGTCGTCGCGATCGTCGATTACTAACTTACAAATTTGTAGGGTTCTCTCCTTGTCGCCACGACCTCCACGCGCTTTGTTGTTAAGTGCAATCGTACTGACGACACCGGCGCGTCGCCACCAACGATCTTTCGAGTGAAGCCAGGAAATAATTAGTGAATCCGGTATTTGCAGGTTTCGCCAAGCCGGACCGGAGATGTAGCAGGCAAATGTATCAACTGCCACCCAACTATCGATGCCATCACCAAGCAGTTTTACGTTTCTGGAATTCAGACTCGCCGGCGCGGAGGGATGTTCCAGAATTAACTCATAGGCGACGAGACGCTGAATTACGTTGTCGTTGATTAGATCAAGCGCTAACTCAATGACATTGCGAGCCGGCAGCGTGCTTAATCGTTTTGAAAATTCCTGACGAACGTTTCGAATATTAGGCATGCTTGCCACTGGCAACTCGTCCAGGGCCTTCACGATCTCACGTTTCAAGTCGATCTTTACCAAAGGCGTAGCACCTTCCACCAAGCGAAGCCTATGACTGTCCATATCGTGATTGTTAAAAACGACACGGCCAACCCGATTAACCACCAGGTCCGTTGGGTCACGTAACCTGCACCAAAGTAGATCGGAGCCGGCGTTGTGCCGTAATGCGTCAAGGAGGCGCCAAGATTAGAAAAGTATGCCAACGACAGCACAGCCAGGTACGGAGGTGCTCCTGCGGCCAGTATGACGATGAGAAACGGCGTGTACATCGCTGTAGCGTGA
>QHXL01000553.1 GCA_003222935.1 Acidobacteriota bacterium | reverse complement strand
CCTCCCGGAATCTGTGGTGCTCGAGATCTTCCAACGCACCCAGGAGAACGAAGGTTACAAGCTGAACATCGATCTCGAAAAGCAAACCGTTAGCGACGAGATTGGTTTGTCAGCTTCGTTTCAAGTTTCAGAGTTTCAGAAGTATTGTCTGCTGGAAGGTCTCGACGACATCGGACTCACGCTGCGACATGAGGATGCGATTGAGGCGTATGAGGTAAGGGAAACTAGAGCCTAGTACTTTGTACTTTGAGCTTTGATCTTTGATCTTTGGACTTTGTTCGGTGAATCAACTTTAACTGCTAGCTTGGTTCAAAGCACAAAGCACAAAGCTCAAAGTACTAAACTCAACGCCTTTCCATAACATCAATCTCGCTGTAAAAAGTATTTCCCCAGTTGTCACTCAGTTCGGTTACGTAACAATCGAACATTAGATACCTGTACTTGCCAAGGCTACCACTCGAGTCAGTCACACTCGCTGCGTATTGACCACCATCTTCACCTTGCTTCGGAATCGTGTTGACCAGCGCGATGAACTTCCAACCAAGCGTCACCGGATCGACACCTCGTTTCGGGGCGAGATCCAGGTTAGCTTCGGAGCCTTCTGCTGCATAAAGTTTGTAGAGTTGTGGGCCACGCGAATTCGAGTGCCACGAGTAAGAGACCACCTGGCTAATATCGAGTGGACTTCCGAAATCCATGCGAAAGCGCCCACCCATTGAGCCCGCACGAAAAAAGACATTCGCTCCTGGATCGTCTTCGCTGGTCGGCAACATTCCGTCTACCAGCGCGCTTAACTCACCGCTGCCTCCATCGATCGGTCCATCAATGAGGGTCAAGGTTGCCTTTGCTGCGGCATCGTCTTTTTTTGGTGAAGGAATGCCATTGAACTTGAAGTTGCGACTCGCAGTGCCATTGGAGTTTTGCTCAACCTCAACCTTTGTCTCGAGGAAGGGCCCTATTGATAAGACAAAGAATGCAAAGAAAAGTAGGACTGTTTTTATCAACATGATTTTTTCAGGCAGTGTTGTCGATAAGAGCTCCCACAAATTGAAAAAGTAAGAAAGAATAGTACAAGTAAGGAAGGGCGGTTTACCCCCGCTGGTTCAAGTTGCAAGACCTTCAAAAGTAACCTCTATTTTAACCAGCGGGGGTAAACCGCCCTTCCTTACTTGTACTGTTAAATGGTCTACTCAGGCTCATACATCCTAGCTTTCAATCGAGAACGCAAACACAGTCACTTCATTAAAAACCTCACCAACTCTCAACAAAGTACTTGGAAAGTTTTCATGATTTGGTGAATCTGGAAAATGCTGTGTCTCCAAACAGAATCCAGCGTACTTGTGATAAGCAACACCACCCTTACCGATCAAACTTCCATCGAGAAAGTTTCCCGAGTAGAACTGCATTCCCGGCTGTGTCGTAAACAGATCCATTCGACGTCCAGTTGTCGGTTCAACTACGCGCGCTGCAAGCTTCAACGGACTGCCCTCGTTGTTGAGCACGTAGTTGTGATCGTACCCACCGGTGAAACTGAGTTGTTCGTAAGGTTCGTTGATCTCAGCGCCGATAGTTTTCGGATTTCGGAAATCCATCGGCGTACTCTCAACTTCAAGAATCTCACCGGTCGGAATCAGTTCCTTCGAAACCGGGGTAAAACTCTCTGCATTGATCATCAATTGGTGATCGAGCACGTTGCCCTTCCCGGCAAAATTGAAATAGGTATGGTTCGTGAGATTAACGATGGTGTCTTTGTCGGTGGTGGCGCCGTATTCAACTCGCACTTCATTCTTACGGTTGACTACATACTTCACTCGCGTTGAGAGCGTGCCAGGATAATTCTCTTCTCCGTCAGCACTCACGTAAC
>QHXL01000552.1 GCA_003222935.1 Acidobacteriota bacterium | reverse complement strand
ACGGGGTTGGCAACCGGGTCAGGTTGTTTATAGACGTGTTATCTCTTTCATTATAGGCCATGTATTTTCTGCGAGGGAAAACCTAAAACCCGTGTGGGTTCTAGGCTGAGGCTTTACTTCTGGGATGCGTAGTCACGGCGTTCGCGTCGTGCAACGTCTCGGGCGAAGGCTCGAGAACCGGTTGCCCGGCCACTGGCGTCGACGAACTTTCCACATGCAGTGATGAGGGCGGTTCCGACGATCAAGGTCAGGGTAGGGTTGTTCTCGGCTTCTCGCTTGAGGTTGGCGAGGAATGTGTTCATAACATCTCCTTTGGTAGATTGGTCTCATTATAAGGCAAGTTTATTCTGCGAAAACCTAAACCCCTTGCGGGGGTTAGGCTGTGACTTGGGAATATGTAACGAGGGTGGTTTCTGCGAGCTTGGCCTGGCTGGCGGCGATCATCTTGTTGTAACGTCGTGTGCGGTGTGCGCGGACGAGTGCAACAGTGAGGGCGGCAGCGGGGCTAACGTCAATCAGGTTAAACATGGTTCTCCTTAAATATAAGTGGTCTCATTATAGGCCATGTTTTTTCTGCGAAAAGCTAAACCCCGGGTAGGGGTCTAACTTTGAGGATTACTCCTTACAGGTACAAGTGGGGTTCAACGATGCGCGCAGAACGGCGATGTTCTGAGCGATCTTGGTCGCGTCGTCACTGTAGCCTCTTTCGGCTTTCAGCTCTCGACACAGTTCCTTGATCGCGTCTTCGATTGCTCGGTCAACGCTAAACAGGTCGGACATAATTGTCTCCTTAAATTAGTAGGGTCTCATTATAGGACATGTTTTTTCTGCGAAAAGTTAAAACCCGTGGGGGTTCTAACTCGATCCTAAGGGATCATGGGTACTAAGCGTCTAGCAGTCGTGCTTCCAGCTCAGCCTTCTCCTCGCGCAACTTTTCCATTTCCTCCTCGATCTCGATCAAACGTGATCGAATCGGGGTGTTGTGGATGGCGGTTGCTGCGAGCATCAGGCCGTTTCCGGTTGACGACAGTGCTTTCTTAAGCTTGGTGGTGTCCATAATAAATCCTTTCATAGGGGTCTCATTATAGGCCATGTTTTTTCTGCGAAAAGAAAGAGCCCTTGTTGGGGCTCAATCTTTTGAATCTACTTCGCGTGTCGCATGACGATGAATCCGTCAAGAACTCGGTCGAACTGAAGCAGCTCGCGCTTCTTCACAACCTTGGTCGTGATGTCTCGGCCGTCATCCGATACGTGGATGAGAAGATATCTTTCTAGCTTCTCATTCCCGATCAGAGGATCGACTCCGTCATTCAACAAGGTCAGGAAGCCGCGATGCTTCTTGCTAAGTTTGATGGAATAGGTCTTCATACAACTCCTTTGTAGTAGGGTCTCATTATAAGCGATGTAATAGCTGCGACCTCTACGGAAATTTCCCCCCGGGATTTTTTCGGGTTGAAAAAAAATTAGTCGTTGTTGAAAATGCGAAATATAGAAGCCCGTGTTAGGGGCTCCTATATCTCGATCTCTTCAGGTCTGTGTTACTTGGGTCTGGCCAGCTTATCCATCGCTCTGGATGTGATGACGTTCAGGTGCTCGTGTCTGATGATCAGCAGAATGCCCAGAATGTTGGCTCCAACTGTGAGCATTGTGTCCTTGCTTACAGGCGAAGGCTTTTCGGCTTCCTTCATCTTGTGCAGCTCGGTCAAATGCTTCAAAATTGTGGCGTATTCATCTGAGTCAATCTTTTTGGTCGCCAGCAACGTTTGCACACGATCGATCTCAGCTTCGAGCTGTGAATCGTGTCCAGTCTTTTGGGTAAACATAGATCTCCTTTGTAGGTCTCATTATAAGCGATGTTTCAATCGCGAATTAAGAACTACTTAGGAGAATTTACTTTGAAGCGGACCTGGTCCTTATGTTGAAGATCCTCAGGCTCGCTGTTAAGAAGATTCAGTGAATATGACAATTTGTCATCGGTTTTGTCGATTTCGATGATTCCGTCGGGATTGTTGCTATATTGTGTCGACGAGATCTGCAACACAACACCCAGGAAGGTATCAATAGCAACGATTGTCCCAACTACGGCTTCTGTGTTAGGGAATCCCCAGATACCAGCAAGCGCAACATATAAAGTGCCAAGCGCGGGAAGGAAGATCTGCGCAACGAACTTCAACTTGTCATACAACTTACTATTCATGTTCCTCTCCTCTTATAACGGAAGTTTAGTTATTTGATCGCAATCGCGCTTAGGCACCAACGCATTGATGATCCTAAGATTGGATGTCTGACTGGCATATGCGGCTTCAGCTTGTTCCGGATTGTCCTTCACATACTGTTTAACTGCTTTGGACAATTGAAACAACGATTCATCGTGACGGTGATTCTGATCTTCGCAAATGATTCTACGCTGATTCTGAATTTTCTGCAAAGCCGCGGCATTGTAGATTTGGCCAAGCACAATCGACGTACCAGCAATAACAAAGACGATGCCAAGGACTATCCAGGAATATTTAACTCCGCGACGGAGCTTGTAACCATGTGAACCCATCCCGTCTATAGCTGTTCGTAATTTGACTACTTCACTACGTAGGGCTTGGGCCTCTTTGTAATATTTTTCCGCATCTTCGCGTGCTTGCTCAAGAGCACCTCTTAATTCGATAACATTTTTCTGCAACGCATCGCGTTCTTCTTTTGTTGCCTCATACAAAAGTTCCATGTTTTGTAGAATCGTCGATTGCTGCTCTACAATACGTGTAGCTTCTTCACGATTGAATCGCAACGCACCGAAAACTATACCGCCGCTCCCTACTAGGGCGACCAGAGCCCCGAGTATTACTGACGCGGTCAAACATCCTCCTCTCGTTACTCGATCATTGACAGTGTCGGATATGATCGTTCCCCTGCCGAATCCTGAGAACGAATGTATTCCGTGACTCGAGCATTCTGACGAATGCCGGTATTACCTTCTACCTCTACGATATCGCCCATGAAGAAGTTAACTCCATACTGGACACCAAGCACTTGAGTGATCTCTCCGTCGACCAACTGCACGACCTTGCGATTTTGTAATTCTGTCAACGCCTTCTGATTCAGAAGAGTCATGAGTGATGTTGCATCAAGACCCGTCGGCAAATCGTCAAGGAAGGCTTGTTCAACTTTCAAGTCGAAGCCGGTCGGCGTCGGTCCAGCAGTGACTGCATGACCAGCATTAGTGACTATTGCCGGGGCAGCATTCGGGGCAAACAAATATACGCTATTTCTATGGTCAGCCAAAGACTCTAGGTCATGAATGTTGGAGAACGAATCCATTTCCTTAGAGAAACGAACTGTGGGATTGATCGTTTGAGCACTTGTACGATCAGCTCCGCGATATGAAATATAAGTGATCTGATACTCGTCTTCAAACGCGAAGTCCAAAGTTATCTTCTGACCCACATCATAGGTTTCGGCAATTGTTTTGAGAGCATCAAAGACGGGTCCAAATGGCACAGACAGATCTTTGACTCCTCCTGCGGTGTCAAATGCCCCAGCTACTAAGCCGGGTACGGACCATAAGGTAGTTTCTCCAGACGGAATACCAATCGGCGTTCCTCCTGACAAATATGGACCACCAATACACATCTGCTGAACGATCTGCATCATGGCCTCGCCCACGGGATATCCGGTTAGAAGCCATTCTTTGATCTTGTGGTCCGCTGTCGTACGAATTGTACGATTGTTCAGCCATTGCGTTAGAGTGATGCCCGTTGTCTTGAGAATATCGTCCTTAATATCTCGAGTCTCGAGAATCATCGGTTCTGCTGAACCATCACACATCAGGAGCTGGCCTCGTGGAAGCTTATTCATCAAAGCTTCGTTGGCCTCAACAGAGAGCTCAAAATCTCCATCCCCACGATATCGCTCGGTCCACAGCGCCGATTCAAATAGGTCAATTTCGTCCTTCTCTATGAAGCCTCTATCCAATGTAAATATCCGCATTAGAGACTCCCGAAGAGGTTGAAATAGGTCATCGTCCAGCTTTGAATTCCGGCATTGGAAGTCACACTGACCTCAGTTGTTCCTGGATCAATCACTGGCCACTTACCGAAATCGAAACTTGAAGTATTGAGAAGATTGACTGGATCGCCCGCACCAGTTGA
>QHXL01000067.1:549-9033 GCA_003222935.1 Acidobacteriota bacterium | reverse complement strand
ACCCGCCAGCTTGATGATATCCATGGTCGCCATCGCCAATCCTGCTCCATTGACCATGCACGCGATGTTGCCGTCGAGCTTGATGTAGTTCAGATCAAACTTCGACGCTTCAATCTCCAGAGGCTCTTCCTCATTCAGATCGCGTAGCTCGACAAAGTCTTTGTGACGAAACATGGCGTTGTCGTCGAAGTTAACCTTGGCATCAAGCGCGATTAACCGGCCATCTTTAGTTAAGAGAAACGGGTTGATCTCCATTAACGAAGCATCCATCTGTTCGTACGCGCTGTACAATGCCTGCATAAACTTAACGGCTTGACCAATCAACTCGCCGGGTATTCCAAGTCCGAAGGCAAGTTTGCGCGCCTGGAATGAGCGGAAGCCGACAGCCGGATCGATCGTTTCTTTCATGATCTGCTCCGGGGTGTTTGCAGCAACTTCCTCGATATCCATTCCGCCGGCTGAAGACGCCATAAATACCGGTCGACCCGAAGCGCGGTCCAAAACTATACCAAGATAGAACTCCTTATCAATCGGCAGTCCTTCTTCGATCAAAACCACGCGCACCTCGCGACCCTCCGGTCCAGTCTGGTGCGTCACGAGATTCATACCGAGTATTTGCTCAGCAACGGTTTTGGCTTCTTCCGGACTCTTTGCCAGTTTCACACCGCCACCTTTACCACGACCACCGGCGTGAATCTGTGCTTTAACGACGACGATGTCTGTACCTAACTCGCGTGCTGCCTGTTCAGCTTCTGCGGGAGTGCGAGCGACAATTCCGCGGGGTACAGCTACGCCAAATTTTTTGAGCAGTTCTTTTCCCTGATACTCATGAATCTTCATGTAATAGCCTCAATGGATCGAATTATTAGTAGAACAAAGGTTCAGTTTTGGACGGCGGTGAGTGTAGCGGCGCTCATTGATCACTGCAAGCGTGCACTTGATGTCCGATATGCTTTAGGGCTTCTTGCAAAACTCTCATTCTCCCCGTGCTTCAGCTCGGGGTGCGGCAGAGCTCATACAGTGAAGTAACCGTTTCAACGGTTTGCCGCCGTGAGCCGATCTCAGGTACAGGCTCTCCAATTCGTTGCCTCGTTTTACTTAGTATTTCGAACCTCTCACACTGTCGCGCTCAACATCAGTCGCCAAGAATGTCAAACCGTTGAAACGGTTCTCCTGGATTTAAGCGGCACCTCTACCCCGAGCTAAAGCACGGGGAGAATGAGAGTTTTGCAAGAGTCTCTTTAGCTTGTCGTGATCACATCAAACGAAAGATTCCAACCAGTGGAGCACTAAGCTTGTAGGGACTTGCTACGAGAGTCACGACAAGCTAAAGCATATCGGACATTTTCCTCAGGAGGACTCAGATGAGTGAAGTCGTAGTTATATCTCAGCACAACCTGCAAAACGAAGTGCGTTACGGAGCAGGTCAAACATTGATCACTGATGAGCCTGCATCCATCGGTGGAGACGATGCCGGTCCCGATCCTTACACGTTGCTGCTCGCTGCACTCGGCACTTGCATTTCGATGACCGTGACGCTTTATGCCAGACGTAAGCAATGGCCACTTGACGAAGTTACGGTGCGCCTTCGACAAAACCGGATTCACGCAAAAGACTGTCAGGAGTGCTCGAAAGATACTGAAGGCTACGTCCATCGAATCGAACGCGCGGTTAGTTTCAAGGGAGACCTTAGCGAAGAACAGCTGGCCCGACTCAAGGAGATCTCACATAAGTGTCCAGTTCACAAAACGCTGACGGCGCCGATCGTCATTTCTGAGCTCGGCGAGTGAAAACTAGAAAAGGCCTTCGCTTGATTTGAGCAAAGGCCTTTAGAACTGGTCGGGACGGCGAGATTCGAACTCGCGACCTCACGCACCCCAAGCGTGCGCGCTACCAGGCTGCGCCACGTCCCGTCGTCACAAGTTAGTATCCTGCCAAAGAACAATTGTCAAACGAGACCCAGGATCCAACTACTGCGCTTTGTTTTGGTTTTCTTTTTCGAGAAGGCTCAACAACCCGCGGAGCTCAGCGGCAAGCTGCTTCAAACCCTGTCGTTCCTCGGCAGTTCGTGGGGCAATTGGAGGTCGTGCGAAGGTTGCAGGCTGTGGAAAACTTTCAGGTTCTGAAAAATCAAATGCTGGCGTGCCTTCTGTTGCTTCCTCTTCAGAACCAACTACCTTGAGCTTTCCGCCGCCGCGAAGATCGTTTGTCAGTCTCTTTTTTGCACCGGCGATCGTGTACTGATCTTCGTAGAGCAGCTCCTTGATTCGCAAGGCCATCTCGACATCACGCTTGCGATAGACACGTTGTCCCGCGCGGTTCTTTTGGGGCGCAAGCATTGGGAATTCCGATTCCCAATAGCGCAGGACATGAGCCTGAACCCCCGCGAGTTCACACACTTCGCCGATTTTGAAGAACAGCTTTTCGGGAATGGCTACTGCTGGACGGCTCATTAGTAAAAAAGGACTCTTCGGGAAGTTTGAGCTGGCTCTTGATGCGCTAGGAAAGTTTTTGGAAGCTTGTCGGTGATCCTGCCAGCAAACCAGAACGGCCGTCATGTTACTCGTGCACAGTTTAGCGTGTCAATACTTACACTTAGAGTCGGTTACTTAAAACTGATTCTTAAAAGTATCGGGTGAGGTCGGGATATTTAAGATTGAAGATTTCAGATTGAAGATTGAAGAGTTCAGCGCGGTGGTTGCAATCTGCAATCTACAATCTGAAATCTTCAATACCGCCATTAGGAATCGGCAATCGGCAATGGTTATAATCCGCCTTCCCACGAACACACTCGGGAGGATTCTTTTAACACTGTGACAACCTCGCCTACGATCCTGCGACTCGCTTCGCGGCTTGATGAAGTCGGCTTTTCTGACATCGTAAAAATTCGCAATCGCATCATGGAACTGCGCTCCCAGGGCGCCACCGTCCACCAGTTCGAAGGCGGCGAACCTTTCATGACGACCCCGGAACCGATCAAGCAAGCGATGAAGAGCGCACTCGACGAAAACAAAACCCGTTATGCCCCGTCATCGGGTATTCCAGAACTGCGAAAAGTAATCGCCGAAAAACTCCGAACAAAGAATCGCATACCCGCGCAAGACTCCGACGTGATCGTTCTTAACGGCGGAATGCAGGGGCTGTTTGGCGCGTTTCAATCGACCGTTAACCCAGGCGATGAAGTACTTCTCTTCTCTCCTTACTGGACTCCCATCAAGGACCTGGTTGCGCATTGCCAGGCAAAATTTGTTTTAGTACCGACCGATGAAGCGCGAGAGTTTGGCTTCGAACAAACTCTAAGTCGTTACTCAACTGAGCGAACAAAAGTGATTTACTACAACACGCCGCAAAATCCGTCCGGCGTCGTGTTCACTCGCGACGAAGCTCGCAGTGTCGCGCAGTTTGCTCAAGATCGCGACCTGGTTGTGATTGCTGACGAAGCCTACGAAGACCTTATCTACGACGGTGAGCACTTCTCCATAGCGTCACTCGACGGGATGTATGAACGGACGATTACTTCGTTCACTCTTTCAAAGTCGTATTCAATGACTGGATGGCGGCTGGGTTATGCAGTTGCACCCGAACCGTGGATAACCGGACTTAAGAAGACAACGCTCTATTCATCGAATGGTGTGTCAACTCCAACTCAGTGGGCTGGCCTGGCAGCAATGCAACTCGACGATTCAATTCTCGAAAGTAATGTTGCTGAGTATCGCAGAAGACGTGACGTACTATGGGCCGGACTTAACGAACTCGGATTGACGTGTGAAAAACCGGCCGGCGCTTTTTACGCATTTCCTGACGTCACTAGAATTAATGGCGACAGTCGGGAAGCAGCTGAGATACTTTTGAACCGTGCAAAAGTGTCGGCTGTTCCTGGTATTGTTTTCGGAACCCACGGCGAAGGACATTTGCGTTTCTCGTTCTCAACTCCGATGGAGACAATTGAAGCCGGACTGGATTCACTTCGTCGAAATCTTTAAAAGGAAAACGTCCCCGGATGCAGGATGATGAAGAGCAAGGCCAACGACCACGCAGTTCTTCTCAATCTTCAGTTGCAAGCGTTCCCACCGAATTCGATTTCATAAACAGACTTCGAGTACGCACCGCGCTCGAAGCTCAACGTTCACCGAACCAACAATCAGTGGCTTTAGGAATCGGCGATGATGCCGCCGTGGTTCGTTCTGCCGCCGGCAAAGATACCGTCATCACTGCCGACATGTTGGTCGAAAACATCGACTTCAGACGACGTACCACACCCGCACATCTTCTCGGCCACAAGGCGCTCGCAGTTTCGCTTTCCGATATTGCCGCCATGGGCGCACGACCACGCTGGTCACTCGTTTCTATTGGGGTGCCGGACGATCTATGGCCTTCGGAGTTTGCAAATAATTTTTACGAAGGACTGCTGCAACTAGCGGCACAGTACGACGTCCAGTTAATTGGGGGTGATACTTCACGCACACCCGAGCACGTTGTGATCGACTCGATCGTAGTTGGTGAGTGCGCCCCTGATTCAGCAATCAAACGTTCAGGTGCTGCTCCGGGCGATCTAGTCTTTGTCACCGGTTCACTCGGGGGATCCGCTGCGGGATTCAGACTTATCGAACGGGGAGCACATCTGGCCGACCAGCAGCTTGGCGCAAATGAAACTCAAATTCTCGATCAGCTGTTACTACGACATCTTCGTCCTGAACCACGCGTTGGTTGGGGGATGGTCCTTGGCCAGGAAAAACTGGTAACCGCAATGATCGACCTCAGCGATGGACTCTCCTCCGATCTGAATCATCTATGCGCTGAGAGCAAAGTCGGCGCGTTAATTAAATCGACACTGATCCCGATCGACGGACAAGTCGTTGAACTGTGTGGTCGACGCGCACTCGATCCTCTGCAACTGGCTCTTCACGGTGGCGAGGATTTTGAATTGTTGTTTACGGTAAAGCCTGAGACGGTTGGGAAGTTACCCAAACGTGTCGACGGAATTGGCATCACTCAGATTGGCGAGATTCGTGACGCTTCTGATGGCGTGAAGATCTCCGAAGCTTCTAGAGTTTGGGATCTGACTTCAGGGGGTTGGAAGCACTTTTGAGCATTGTAGATTTCAGATTGAAGATTGCAGATTGACGTTTCAAGACATAATAAGGCTCCAATTCCATGCACCAAGCCTGAATTCTTAAATCTGCAATCTGCAATCTGAAATCCGCAATTGGCAATCGGCACTCTTTCCCATATTCTCAGTGCTCCAAAACCCTATGCTTAGATTTCACAACACACTCTCCGGACGCGTAGAAGAATTCCAGCCCATGATCCCCGGCGAAGTAGGTTTCTACTACTGCGGTCCAACCGTCTGGAATTACGGTCACATCGGAAACTTCCGTTCAGCCGTCGCCGCCGACATCATTCGTCGCTACTTGAAATTCAAAGGTTTCAAAGTAAACCACGTGATGAACATCACCGACGTCGATGACCGAATCATCCAGCAAGCAGCGCTAGCTAATCAGAGCCTTGACGATTACACGGCGAAGTACATCGACGCGCTCTGGGAAGACTTCGATGCACTTGGTTGCGAACGTCCTGAAGTCGTTCCACGCGCTACTCGTCACATCCCCGAGATGGTGACGATCATCGAAAAGCTCCTGGATAAAGGTCATGCCTACAAATCCGACGGGTCGATCTACTACCGCATCGCTTCTTTTCCCTCGTACGGAAAACTTTCCAGGATTAATTTCGAAGGAAACATCGCGGGCGCGAGCGAAAGAATCGATACCGACAAGTATGAAAAGGAAGACGCACGCGACTTCGCGCTCTGGAAAGAACCCGATTCAGACGCCGAACCGTCGTGGGAAGCGTCAATCGGTAGCGGCCGTCCAGGCTGGCACATCGAATGTTCAGCGATGTCCATGAAGTATCTCGGCGAAACCTTTGATATTCACGCGGGTGGTGTCGACCTTGTTTTCCCGCACCACGAGAACGAGATCGCACAGAGCGAAGGAGCGACTGATAAGCAGTTTGTTCGTTACTGGCTTCACTTCGAACATCTGAAAGTCGAAGGCGAAACGATGTCGAAGTCGAAAGGTAACTACTACACCTTTCGCGACGTAGCGGCTAAGGGCTACTCAGGCGCAGCTGTGCGCTACTTCCTTTTGAGTGTTCCCTACAACAAGCAACTTAACTTTACGTTTGACGCGCTTGCCGGCGCTGAAAAAACCGTTGCGAGCTTGCGGGACTTTCGTGCTCGACTGAGTGAGGCTAAAACTGAACCGGGAAACAACGAGGAGTTGCACGAGGCTGCGGAACGGGCTCTCAAAGAATTTGAAGCAGGTATGGACGACGATCTCAACACGTCGATCGCCCTGGCCGCCATCCATAATCTTTCGCGCGAAGTAAACACGGCGCTGGCGCGGAAGAAAGTGAAGGAAGAGAACAAGAGGGAGCTACTCGAGTTGCTCACCCGTTTTGACACTGTATTGAACGTCCTTGGTGATCAGCAGACAGAATTGTTGGATAGCGAAGTGCAGGCGCTGATTGATGAACGCCAGGAAGCGCGTCGACGTCGTGACTTTGGCCGTGCAGATGAGATTCGAATCGAGCTCGCCGACCGCGGAATTGTTCTTGAAGACACAAAAGACGGAGTCCGGTGGAAGCGGAAGTAAACTCACTCAGATGCGGGGCAAGAACTAAAGTGGCTCCGTGCAACAGTACAGGTTGGGAAGGGGGCAGCGGCAATTAGGGCGGCATTACCTAGAGATCCTGAGCGTGCCCCCGCTGACGTCCGCCAGAAGTACTCAATGAGTTTAGGAATTCCAACGCATGCGGGGGCGCGCTCGGAATCACAATCTCAAGACGCCCTATGACCCGCTTGCCCCCTTCCCAACTTGCACTTGCTGTTGAACCACTCGGTTTGGTGACGTTGTTTCTTTCCTGCTACAAGACAATACATCCGTTATCTTTCCACTCGACCCAACAACTTTCAAACACCCTCGATGCACTACTGAGAACAAGGAGATAACCGTGAAAGAGATTCAACTCGAGACCGATCGCCTGCTGTTGCGCATGTGGCGTGAGGAGACCGACTTTGAGACTTACGCCGCCATGTGTGCTGACGAGGACATAATGCGTTACATCGGCGGTAAGACGATGAGTCGCGTTGAAGCATGGAGACACATGGCATTTCACGTCGGTCATTGGGAGATGCGTGGTTACGGCCACTGGGCGGTCGAGGAAAAGGCGACCGGCAAGTTCATCGGTCGCATCGGGTTTCTGAACCCGGTAGGGTGGCCTGCTTTCGAAATTGGTTGGACACTCGACAAGAAACACTGGGGGAAAGGCTTCGCTACTGAGGGCGCTCGGCGGGCACTCGATTACGCCTTCTACGAAATCGACAAGCCCCACGTCATTAGCTTGATCCATCCTGAGAATAAAGGTTCTGCCGCTGTCGCCAAACGGCTCGGCGAAGAAATTGAGGGTAAAGCAGAAATCATGGGAATCGAAGTTTTGGTCTACGGTGTCGATCGACCCGGCAAATAGTGTCAAAGCAAAACAGTCGCGACAAGTTGGTTGGGATTCTGCAGCTCGCCTATTCCGGGGAACGTGCGGCCGCCTACGCTTACCGAGGACACTGGAAATCCGTCGCTGACCAGGAAGAGCGAAGGCGAATCAAGCAGATCGAAGACGAGGAATGGCATCATCGACAGCTCGTGGGCGAAATGCTTGCTGGTCTGAACACTGGACCAAAAGGATCGCGGGAGATTAGAGCGATAATCATCGGCCGAGTTCTTGGTCTAGGATGTCACTTAAGCGGTTGGTTTGCTCCGATGTATGGAGCGGGCAAACTTGAAAGTCAAAACATCGTCGAGTATCAAACCGCTGCTCGTTATGCTCGAGACTGTGGTCGTCAAGACTTGATCGATTGCTTGCTGACAATGGCTGAGGTCGAGTGGGAACACGAACGTTACTTCCGTGAGCGAGTCCTACAGTCACGATGGATACGATGGCTAAAAGTTTGGCCCGAACCCCCGGCAAAAGAGTTGATCCGGGCTTCATTTGATTAACTCTCTGTGTAGTCTCTGCGTCTCTGTCTCTGTGGTTAGTCTGAATGAACGCCTTTATAACCACCGAGACACAGAGACGCAGAGATTACACAGAGGATCCAAAACTCCAATAACTGACAAGATGAAAAAACTACTAGTCATCCCCTTCATACTCTTCGCTTCACTCCTCGTTTCAGCACAACAACCGAATCGCACAAAACTCGCCGCCGAAGTAAAAACCGAATTCCTACACGCGTGGAACGGTTACAAGAAATACGCATGGGGTCACGACGACCTCAAACCTCTCTCGAAGACGCACCACGACTGGTACGCACAGCCACTTTTGATGACGCCCGTAGATGCTCTCGACACAATGATCCTGATGGGTCTGAAAGCTGAGGCGGGCGCGACTCATAAGTACATCATCGAGAATCTTTCATTCGACAAAGACATT
>QHXL01000067.1:0-526 GCA_003222935.1 Acidobacteriota bacterium | reverse complement strand
ACTACCAATTAACCGGCGACAAACGTTTCCTAAACTTGGCCGAAGATCTCGGCACCCGGTTACTGCCGGTTTTCGAATCACCAACCGGGATGCCTTATCGCTATGTGAATCTAAAAACAAAAGCTGTCAGCAAACCAATCAGCAATCCCGCGGAAACAGGAACGTTGCTAATCGAATTTGGCACGTTGAGCAAACTTACCGGCAAGCCCATCTTCTACAACAAAGCTAAGCGCGCGCTCGTTGAAACTTACAACCGTCGATCCAAGATCGGGTTAGTAGGCGAATGGATAAACGTTGAGACAGGTGAATGGACCAACACCGACAGTCACATCAGTGGGGCGATTGATAGTTACTACGAATATCTTTTGAAATGCGCGGTGCTGTTTCGCGATCCCGATTGCAAAAGAATGTGGCAGCAAAGCATCGCTGCAATCAATAAGTATCTGGCCGACAAGGTCACTCGCCAGGAAACGGTGCTCAAGGGTGTGACAGGAAATCCTGAACTCTGGTTCGGTCACGCCGACAT
>QHXL01000551.1:2633-4894 GCA_003222935.1 Acidobacteriota bacterium | reverse complement strand
CGTCGGGAGGCCGGCCTTCGGACAAGGACAGCAGACAATCGGAATGTTTGTCCTGACACCCGATGGCCAGGAAGCTGAACGTAGGCAGGTAACTCTCGGAAGAACCTCGGTTAGTACTGTAGAGATCGTCGCCGGTTTGCGCGAAGGCGAACAAGTTATCGTTTCCGACACATCAGCACTGGATAGCTACAACCGAATTCGAGTGCGATAAGTTTGTTGCGCGTGGTGTTCTTTATTTGGATTCCCGATCTGAATGTCCGATAAACTTTAGTTTGTCGTGATTCAAAACAAGAATCGATCGGGCCTCTTGAGCAGTTCACGACAAACTAAAGTTTATCGGACATTCAGATCGGACATTAAAGACCAGAGACCAACTTATTAAGGAGCAACTTAGATGAGTTCATCGGGCCCCCTTATTCACCTCTCTGATGTGAAAAAGGTGTTCTACACTGACGAAGTGGAGACCCATGCACTTTCGGGTATTCATCTGGATATTAAACGAGGCGAATACGTTTCGATTGCCGGGCCATCAGGTTGCGGCAAATCGACACTACTGTCGATACTCGGTTTGCTCGACACGCCTACCGCCGGCGAGTTCATTCTCAACGAACATCCCGTCGAGAACCTGTCGCTTTCTGAACGTGCACGCATTCGCAACCGCGAAGTTGGATTTATCTTTCAGAGCTTTAATCTGATCGGTGACCTGACGGTTTATGAAAACGTTGAGTTACCACTGACATATCGCGGGATGAGCTCCAGCGAACGTAAGAAGAGATCCACCGAAGCACTCGAGCGGGTAGGCATGGCCCATCGCGCAAAGCACTTACCGAGTCAGCTCTCCGGTGGTCAACAGCAACGTGTCGCAGTCGCGCGCGCTGTAGGTGGATCGCCCAGCATCCTGCTGGCCGACGAGCCAACAGGAAACCTCGACTCGACCAATGGCGAGGCCGTTATGGAGTTGATGCGGGAGTTGCACCGCGGTGGCGCGACGATCTGCATGGTTACCCACGATCCACGCTACGCCCAACACGCCGATCGCATCGTTCACTTGTTCGACGGATTGATCGTCGAGGAAGAGGCCGGTTCGGAGCGACGCGAAATTCATGAACAGCAATTGAAGGAAGCCGGTTTCGGAGCCATTTCATGATCAGTCTGCGCGGCATAGAAAAAGCATTTCCACATGGTCCGACAAAGACTTATGTGTTGCGCCGCGTAGATCTCGATATCAAGGCCGGCGAGTTTGTTTCAATCATGGGGCCTTCCGGCGCCGGCAAGTCCACGCTCTTGCACATTCTCGGTATGCACGACCAATCGTGGACGGGCGAATACAACTTTGACGAGACCGCTGTTCATAAGCTGGACGCAAAGAAGCGAGCGCAGTTGCGTAACAGCAACATCGGTTTTGTCTTTCAAAGCTATCACCTGCTCGACGATCAAACTGTGTTTGAAAATCTCGAGCTGCCCCTGTCGTATCGCGACGTGAGTAAGAAAGATCGACAGTCGATCGTGTGCGACATTCTTGATCGTTTTCAGATGGTCGGAAAAAAAGATCTTTTTCCGACCCAACTATCCGGCGGTCAGCAACAGCTCGTTGGTATTGCCCGCGCAGTTGTTGCGAACCCGAGAATAATCCTGGCTGACGAACCAACAGGGAATCTCCATTCGGCCCAGGGCAAAGAGATCATGGAGATGTTCAAGCGTTTGAACGACGAAGGCACGACGATCGTACAAGTCACGCACTCTGAAACGAACGCTTCGTATGGCAACAGGATTATCCGGCTCGAAGACGGTTGGATTGTTAATACGTAGCTCTTAACCTGCAGTTGCTCTGACGAAAAATCTGCGATTGGCGGGCGTCTGATAGATCTTCTCTTACGACGTCGACGTCACTCGTGTGTCTGCGAACTGACGATGAGAAATCGTCAACGGAGGTCGGCACTGTGGATACACTCCTCAAGGATATTCGTTATGCAGTACGAAACCTGGCGAAGCGACCCGGGTTTACCTTCATCGCTGTTCTCACCCTGGCTCTTGGAATCGGCGCCAATAGCGCGATCTTCAGCACCGTTAACGCGCTCCTAATCAAACCGTTGTCGTTTCCCGAACTCGAACGAGTAGTGACGGTGTGGGACAAGTTTCCCGCGCGAGGGGTGGTCCACAATGAAGTAACGATGGCCAACTTTCTGGATTGGCGCGCTCAGAACCAATCGTTCGCACATCTTGGACTGTCGCGCTGGTGGACTGCAAACCTCAGTGGTGTC
>QHXL01000551.1:0-2621 GCA_003222935.1 Acidobacteriota bacterium | reverse complement strand
GGTTACAGGGATTTCTTGTCACTTCAGATTTTTTTGATGTGCTCGCGACTAAGCCGTTGCTGGGCCGAACTCTCTTTACGGAGGAAAACCAGCCCGGGAAAGATGCAGTTGCGGTTATCAGTTACAACCTCTGGCAGAGACGGTTTGGCGGTGATCCAAATATTCTTAACAAGACACTAACGATCAACAGCCTCACGCGCACAATCGTTGGTGTCATGCCGGCGGGATTCAATTATCCGAAAGGCGCCGAGATTTATGCGCCGATCGCAATCACGCCTGAAATGGCCCGCAGCCGTGACAACCACAGCTATTACGTAATCGGCAGGTTGAAGCCTGGGATTAGTCCACAGTCTGCTCAGGCCGATCTCGACACCATCGCAGCCAGGCTCGAAAAGCAATATCCCGAAACAAACACAGGTTGGGGTGCTAGCTTAATTCCGATCGTTAAGGACACGGTGCGCCAATACGACACCGCGCTCTGGGTGCTGATGGCCGCTGTTGGCTTTGTCTTGCTAATCGCCTGTGCAAACGTCGCCAACCTGATGCTCGCTCGCGCGACCGGTCGGCAAAAAGAAATTGCACTGCGCGCAGCTTTAGGCGCGAGTCGCTGGCGGATTGTGAGGCAATTGCTCACCGAGAGCGTGATAGTCGCTTTGATTGGTGGTGCGCTTGGAGTGCTAATCGCTTTTTGGGGAATAGATCTGTTGCGTGCCGGCAATCCCGGCGAAGCAGCTAAGTACGCTGCTGGTTGGGACCAACTTGGCATAAACCCACCCGTCCTTATTTTTACAGTTGGTCTTTCGATTCTCAGCGGGTTGATTTTCGGACTCGTCCCTGCCCTGCAAGTTTCCAAGCCAAATTTAAACAACGCGTTGAAAGAAGGTGGACGCCAGGGGGTCGGTGGTTCCAATCGTCTTCGAAGCGGATTGGTTGTTTTTGAAATAGCGCTGTCGATGGTGTTACTCGTCGGCGCCGGTTTGTTGATGCGAAGTTTTATTTCCTTAATGAAAACCAATCCAGGCTTCAACTCTGGCCACCTCATGACGATGAACCTCGTACTGCCGGGAGCGAAATACAAAGAACCGCAGCAAAAGCTCGCCTTCTATTCAGACTTAATTCAAAAAATCCGCAGCGTCCCGGGTGTTCAGTCAGTTGCAGCAGTGAACTACATACCGCTGGGCGGCTCCAACTCTTCCGATGATTTCCTTATTGAAGGTGTTCCGGAACCTGCCCCGGGCCAGGAATCTGGCGGCCGCTATCGCGTGTGCACGCCGGACTACTTTCAAACGATGGAAATCTCCCTGTTGAAAGGACGACCATTCACTCAGCAAGACACGTTCGATTCCACTCCCGTCGCTATCGTTAACGAAAACATGGCCACGAAACATTGGCCGAACGGAGATGCCATCGGCAGGCGTTTTCGCTTTTATGGGCCACTAGATAAGAATCCGTGGATACAAATCGTCGGAGTTGTTCACGACGTATCGCATGAATTGAATGTACCTATCGAACCCGAATTCTACCTGCCGCAAAATCAAGACCCGTGGAGTTCAATGGTTGTTGTCGCTCGCACCAGCGTCGATCCGGAGAGTACGGCCGGAGCGCTGCGACAGCAGGTCTGGTCTATCGATAAAGATCAACCTGTGTTCAATGTGAAGACGATGGACGAGGTCCGATCAAGTTCGGTTGCTCTCCACTCATTCTCCTCGGTGATACTCGGAATTTTTGCCGGGCTCGCTCTGTTGCTTGCTTCGATTGGAATCTATGGGGTGATGGCGTTTGCAGTCACTCAACGAACGCAGGAAATGGGAATTCGGCTGGCGCTCGGCGCACAACGTCGCGACGTCGTACGACTAGTCATCAAGCACGGAATGAGCATGGCCGGTATTGGCGTGGGTTTAGGTCTGGTTGGCGCCTGGTGTCTGACGAGATTTCTTTCGAACTTGCTCGTTGGTGTAACTGCGACCGACTTGCTGACCTTTAGCGTCGTCTCGGTGAGTTTGTTGTTTGCCGCTCTGCTCGCTTGCTATCTCCCCGCGCGACGAGCAACGAAAGTGGATCCGTTGGTGGCACTCAGATATGAATGAAAGGATTGTAGATTGAAGATTGCAGATTTCAGATTGTCTTTGATGGCACGACTGCTAAGAATCTGCAATCTGCAATCTTAAATCTGCAATCAGGAGTTTTATGGACACTCTACTAAAAGATCTTCGTTACGGGATTCGGAGCTTACTGAAGCGACCTGCTTTTACGGTTGTTGCCGTACTCACACTCGGATTGGGTATAGGAGTGAACACTGCGATCTTCAGTGTGATCAATGCGGTGTTGCTGCGTCCCTTACCTTATGCAGATCCAGCCCGGCTGATCACCTTCCGTTCAAACCAGTCAGCGCCTGATCTCGATGATATCCAGGCGCAAAGTAAGACCTTAAGTAAATTTGGCGGCATGGTTGTTCAACCGCTGGCATATACGGCAGGGGCTGAGCCGATTCAGATTGAGATCGGACAGGTCACCGGCAGCTTCTTCGAAACATTTGGTGTTACACCCGAACGAGGTCGTTACATCACAGCGGGTGACGACAAAACTGGCGCACCTCATGTTGTCGTGCTGAGTCACGAACT
>QHXL01000550.1 GCA_003222935.1 Acidobacteriota bacterium | reverse complement strand
GGACGGATCATTGTTTGGGACGCACACACGGGTGAACTCAAACGGACAATTGAATCTGGAAACAGAATCACAGCGTTAGCAATCGAGTCATCAGGTCAGCTGCTTGCGAGCGCGGGAGCCGATTTTCTCATCAGCTTGTGGGATGCGCGTTCAGGAACGCTCCAGGCGAAACTACGCAAACATGAAGACAAGGTTAACGCGCTGGTCTTCTCCACCAATGGACAATTGTTGGCCAGCGGTGCGGATGATCGGATGGTCGTGCTCTGGGATGTAGTGGCGGGTAAATCGAAACAAGTGTTGAAGGGTCACGATCTAACTGTTGCTGCGCTCGCGTTCTCTCCCGACGGGCAATTCATTGCAAGTGGTAGCGGCAATGCGTCGGTAGTTCAGTGGAATGTGAAGAACGGTAAACTCGATAGGATTTTGCGTTGAGAGCAGGCCATTGAGTATCGGACACAGGAGTTAGTCCGCAGGAGGAGGCGGTCGGTCAACATGATTTGAACCAGGCCAAGTTCAGAGTCTTCCTCCTGCTCCCCTGTTCCTGCCGCCTGCTACTGCCGTCCGCAGATCACACAGGTTCAATCGATGAGCGTAAAACTCCTGGAGCGCGAGAGGGTTGTCGTCCCGTCACTCACCGTGACTTTCAAGTCATAATTGCCGACGGGAATTTTCTCAACCGGCAATCCCGCAACGAACTGACTGCGTCCTGACGCATCGATTGCCGGCAGCTCGCCCGGCATCTGGGTTAGAGTTCGGCCCTGCGAGAGTATTTCAATTGTGAGCTTTGGTTTGCTCGCAGCACCCGTTGGAACATACACCGTGAAAAAGAATGGTACTTGCTTTTGTGAGCGCTGAATCGGCTCACCCAGATTTGGGCTCACCATCATGTTCGCGACGCGGAATGGGTTGTTCTTGTTTTCCTCCGGGTTACCTACCTTCTCGCCTCGGGCCAAAAGTGCAATGTCACTGAGGCGCAACTTGCTTTCATCGGTTGTCGGTATCTCGATGGTTCCCGTGCGTACACTCGCACGACCCGTGGGCGCATCGTAAGCAACCGTCTCCACTGTGTAACGATCGGGCGGAAGATTCGCTTCCTTATAAAAAAGAACTCTCTCGTTCTTTGCGTCCTCGACCTTATCGGCTGGACCACTGAGTTTGTATTGATTGCTTAATTTCGCGACTACCTGACCTGCCGGATCCTTCACGAGAACAAGAATCGAAAAATCTGTGTTGTACAGTTTCTTTGCCTGGTCTATACGCAGCGTAAACGCTGACAGCGGAACATCGACAATCACCGGAGCGAGTCCCATCCGATCGCGAGTTGGGAAACTAAATGCGCCAGCAAAAAATGGAAACGAATCAGTTTTCTGCTTGCTGTCTAAAGCTGCCAACGCGGGTGCTTCGTAGGAGAGTACGGGCGAAGCGAAGTTGCCATTGATAGCGTAGTAACCCTTGCGACTCTGAACCGAAAGGCCAGAGCGTTTTAGTTTGACTTCGATCTTTCTAAAGTGTCCGTCGTACTTCTGATTGTTTGCGCTGTAACTCAACAGGTAATAGGAGTGGAGATCTTCATCAACCTGTCCGAGTCGACCTTTTAGATCATTGGAATCGGTGATGAGGAAGCCGCCCGTTTGGTTGGCAAGTTGACCAAGACCGCTGTCAGGATTTAACCGGAGTAGATCCTCGTTGCGTTCCAACTCCTTAGTCATTGGACCATTGATTTCGCTGCTGCTTCCTACCTGGGACATCCTTACTTCACTGCGCGAGTTAATCTCCTTACGAGTCTCCGAAGTTTTACTCTCGGTGCGCAGGCCGGCAACATCGACAGCATAGAAGCTGACGTTGCCGCGATTCGCTTCGTTGATCACAGATTGAAAAGGCCCCATCGCATTGGGGGGAAGAACCAGTCCTTCCGAGAAAAAGATGACAGCCTTGCGTCCCGGTAATGATCGAAGTGATGCCGCAATGTGCAACAGACCATACGCGGTGGCATTCCCCTCTTGATCGCGCTGCATCTGTTCATAAGACTCGAGGTTTCTCAGGGCCAACGCAGCGGCAGGTGCAATCGACTCTGTGTTGGGTGACGGTTGTGTTTGACCATCCTGCCGGCGCATTTGATCTGTGGCTACGGTTGTCCTATTTGTCCGCGCCTCCTCGTTTGTCGATGGATATTGTGAAGTGACGCGAACGCCTGCTTTTTCGATTCCCGTTTTGATCTGAGCTGAGTCGTAGGTATACGGCTGTAGCACAATTACGGAAAGGTCGGTCAGGAAGACACCGACAAGCTCGTTCTTTTTCACGCTCTCGCCGAGGTAATTCAGCGCAGCGTCTCGAGCACGGAGCCGCGACTCGGGTGAGAGTCGATCGAAGACGAGTGCAACGGCGCTGACCCCTGCCGAGTTGGGCGTCACGCCGCCCGGAATCCTGGTCACAGTTGGATCGCTGGAAGTGTTGTTAGTCGCCGGGGAAGTAGTTTCGGCAACTGTCGACGAGATGAAACGAAAAGAGTTGATGTCTTGCTTGACGCCGTCTTCGTAGACTTCAAAATCCTGCTGCGCGAGATCTTTGATCAGCTTGCCTTTTTTATCCCTCACCACGAGGTCAAACAGTACCTCGTCTTT
>QHXL01000546.1 GCA_003222935.1 Acidobacteriota bacterium | reverse complement strand
GAGTTTCAAATTTGGTGGGGAGTACCGTTACATAGTGCGTGCTGTTTCGCTGGGAACGGAAGGAGCTCAAGTCGAGAGTTTGAACTCGAATGCCATTTCAGTTTCCCCTCGCGATGTGTTTCCTCCTTCGGCGCCAGGCGGGATCAGTATTGGACCATCGCTTGGACGGTTGTCGATCTTTTTTGCGGCGAACCCTGAATCAGATATTGCCGGCTACAACATTTATCGATCGACCGATCCAAACCAGCCAAAACCCTGGACCAAGCTCAATACCAACTTGATCGATCGAACAACTTTCCTTGACGACAAAGTTGAAACCGGAAAGACCTATTACTATTACTTGATAGCAGTGGACACCGCTGGAAATGTTAGCCAGCCTTCGGAAGTGAAATCAGAAATTGTCCCCTAGGTTACTTATGAGAGTCTGTCGAATTTCCCACAGCAGCCTTACGCAACCTCGTTACGCGACGGTCGAGGGTTCTAAGGTTTCTATCTTTGACGAGAATTACAACTTTGATCCCTCGGCTGACCCAGGAACGGAAATTTTGAACCTGGACGAGGTCCAACTTCTTGCTCCTGTTTCGCCTTCGAAGGTGGTCTGTGTTGGTCGCAACTATCGCGAGCATGCGGCCGAGTTAGGTAACAAAATGCCTGACGAACCACTATTGTTTCTCAAGCCACCGTCATCGGTGATTGCGGTTGGCGATCGCATTGAGTTGCCGCCAGAGTCACAGCAGGTCGAACATGAAGGCGAGCTGGGTGTGGTGATTGGCCGTACGGCAAGAAAGCTTACGCAGGAGGATGATCCGCTCAGTTACGTGTTTGGCTACACGTGCATCAACGATGTCACTGCACGTGATCTACAGAGAAAAGATGTGCAGTTTACACGCGGAAAGTCATTCGACACTTTCTGTCCGGTTGGCCCGTGGATTGTCACCGATATCGATCCAACGAGAGTTCAAGTAACGACGCGAGTCAATGACGAAGTAAAACAAAATGGCAACACCGCCGACATGGCTTTTCCAGTCGCTTTTTTAATAAGGTATATCTCAGGCATCATGACGCTAAATCCCGGCGACTTGATTGCTACAGGAACGCCGGCGGGAGTCTCGCGAATGAAGCACGGCGATACGGTTGAGGTCGAAGTTGAGGGCATTGGCGTTCTTCGAAACACGATTTACGACCCAACTGCCGTTTGACATGAGGTCTCGTTCAAAATAGGAGTTGTTATGAAGTTCTTTCTTGATACTGCAAACCTAAATGACATACGCGAAGCCGCGGCGATTGGCTTCGCTGACGGTGTAACTACCAATCCATCCTTGATTGCGAAGGAAGGCGACGTTGATTTCAAACAGCACATCGCTGCTATCTGCGAAATTGTTCAAGGCCCGGTCTCCGCGGAAGTAACGAGCCAGGACAAAGATGGAATGGTCCGCGAAGGTCTCGAGTATTCAAAGATCGCGCCAAACGTAGTGATCAAATGTCCACTCACTCGCGAAGGATTAAAGGCAACCAGACACCTGTCAGACCAGGGCATTCGGGTGAACGTGACCCTGTGCTTCTCGGCTGCACAAGCGATCCTGGCAGCCAAAGCGGGAGCTTCATTTATCAGCCCATTTCTGGGTCGACTGGACGACATTGGTCAGAACGGTCTCGTCTTATTGCAAGAGATTATTGAGATCTATCACAACTATAGCTGGAAGACTGAGGTTCTAGCCGCGAGCCTGCGTCATCCGATTCACGTGATCGAAGCAGCTCGTATGGGGTCAGATATCGCCACAATGCCTTTCAAAGTGATCGAGCAAATGTTCAATCACCCACTGACGGACAAAGGGCAAGCTCAATTCCTGGCTGACTGGGCCAAGAGCGGAAGGAAGTAACTGAGCGATTCGAAGAATACAATTCTCGTTCGCACAATGAAGTACGACGGCGCCGAGCATCGACGATGGTCGGCGCGTGTACGAAGCAATGAATTCCCTCTCCTGGTGCTCGACGCCCAGTTTGATCGAGATATAGAACATGACCTCCTCGGTCGAATTATCGCAGGTACGATAAGCACCGAATTCTACTGGTTCGATCGTTGGTACAACGTTTTTCGTTTCAGTGAACCAGGCGGCAAGCTGAAAAGCTTCTACTGCAACGTAAATATGCCGCCCACATTTGATGGCAACGAGCTGAGTTACATAGATCTCGACATCGACGTGCTGGTTCAGCCTGACTTTTCTTATCAGATCCTTGACTTGGAAGACTTCAAAGAAAACGCCGTTCATTACGATTATCCTGAAAGTGTCTGCGCGAACGCGAAGTTGGCGGTTGAAGAGTTGCTCGAATTGATTTCGGCGAGGGCTTATCCGTTTTGTGTGTAGGGCCGTCCCTCCTGGGACGCCCTCAAGTCGCGTTGTATCGTTGGCAGCGCAGGGGCGCCCGGAGGGACGCCCCGACAAATTTGCGAGTGACGCTGAGTTAGTTTATGGCTTCAAAACAACAACCCAAAACATCAAGAACGAAGTTGGAAATACTCGAAGAGAAGAAGCGTCTCGCCGAACAAGGCGGGGGACCTGCTCGAGTCGAGAAACAGCACGAAGCCGGCAAGCTGACTGCGCGAGAACGAATTGAGTTCCTA
>QHXL01000545.1 GCA_003222935.1 Acidobacteriota bacterium | reverse complement strand
GTGTTTCATCGAACGGCAGATTAGCCGAGGGCGACCGCATCCGCATGAGCATTGAGACCGCACGCAGCGGATATCTTTACGTGGTGGACCAGGAGCAGTATGCAGATGGGTCCAAGGGTGAACCCTATCTGATCTTTCCCACGACACGAACGCTGGGCGGCGACAACTCGGTCAAAGCAGGACGTCTAATTGAAATCCCGTCGCAGGAAGACAGTCCTCCTTACTTCACGTTGAAACGGACCCGCCCGGATCACGTCGGTGAGAATGTCATTGTGCTGGTGACACCGACTCCAATTGAAAGTGTGAGCGTCACAGACAAGGCGCAAAGAGTCTCAGACGAAACGCTCGCGCAATGGGAGAAATCATGGGGCACCGAAACCGGGCGCCTGGAGATGACAAACGGAGTGGGCCAGTCCTGGACCAGGCAGGAAAAAGCCGCCGGAGCTGACGGCACTCGCTCGCTGACGGAAGCTGAGCCTGCACCTCAAACTCTCTATTACCGTCCCGGTGTGGGCAGCAAGGATCCGGTTCTAATAAAGGTACAACTGCAATACGCCAGGTCAAGGCCATCGGTTAAGAGACGCTGAACGAGCTTGAGTAATTTTACGATCAAAACGTAAGCAAACCTTGACCACAACAAAGTTCGGGCAATACAATCCGGGCCTCATCTCCCTCTACCAATCGCAGCCACCGGCGCCAAGTTCACACGATCGAATCAAGGTAAGGGAAAATAAAGAACCGTACTCAATCCGGAGAAGACTATGAGCTTTCGTCACTACTCACGACTGTTGCTAATCACAATCATCGCGGCTGCAAGCGGCGTTGTTGCCCTCCGTCAACAGGCAGCAACTATCGCGATCCAGGCGACTGCTGCACAAGCGCGTATGCCGGTCGATCCTCAAATAACGATCGGCAAGTTTGCAAATGGAATGAGCTATTACATACGCGCCAACAAGAAACCTGAGAAACGCGCCGAACTCAGACTTGTAATCAAGGCTGGATCAATTCTTGAAGACGACGACCAGCTGGGATTGGCCCATATGGTCGAGCACATGGCGTTCAACGGAACCAAAAATTTTCCGAAGCAGGAATTAGTTGCCTTCATCGAATCGCTTGGCATGCGCTTCGGAGCTGACCTAAACGCATATACGAGTTTCGATGAAACTGTTTATATGCTTCAAGTCCCGACCGACAAGCCCGAAGCCATGGACCGCGCGATGCTGATCCTTGAAGACTGGGCTCATAACGTTTCGTTCGACCCGGGAGAAATTGAGAAGGAACGAGGGGTTGTAATGGAGGAGTGGCGCGGGGGGCGTGGCGCCGGCACGCGCAACACTGAGAAAATCTTTCCCGTAATATTCAAAGGATCGCGCTATGCCAACCGGCTCCCAATCGGCAAACCAGAGATCATCCAGAACGGTAAGCCTGAACGACTCAAACAGTTCTATAAGGATTGGTACCGTCCAGACCTCATGGCAATAATCGCGGTTGGAGACTTCGACAAGGCCGCCGTTGAAAAGTTGGTTACCAACCATTTCTCTTCAATTCCCGCCGCAACTAGTCCGCGACCTCGACCGACATATGACCTGCCGGATCGTCCTGACACTGGTTATGCGATCAATACGGACAAAGAGACCACGAATACCAGCATTGAAGTAGACACGGCGTTGCCGGCGCGAGAGCAGGGATCAATCGGAGAGTACAGGCAGAAGACGGTTGACCGTTTGTTTTCAGGAATGCTCAGCGCGCGACTTTCTGAACTCGCCCAAAAGCCAGACGCGCCATTCGTTCTCGGGTTTGCGGGTCGCGGCAGTTTTCTGGCACGCACGAAGGATGTTGCCTTTCTTAACGCGCTCGTAAAGGAAGACGCCATCGAGCGAGGTCTGGAAGCGCTGTTAACGGAGGCTGAAAGAGTGGCGCGGTTCGGCTTCACCGACACGGAACTCGCTCGCCAAAAAGAAAGCGTCCTGCGTAACTATGAACGTCTTGTGCTCGAAAAGGAAAACACACCGTCAGTTAATCGCGCCGGCCAATACACGAGGAACTTTCTCCAAAACGAAACGCTGCCAAGCCCTGACGACGAATACGCGTTGCACAAGCGCTTCCTGCCAGATATCACCCTGGTGGAAATCAACAAACTCGCCCGTGAGTGGTTTCCTGTAAGTCAACAGAATCGTTTAGTTGTCGTGACTGCTCCTCAGAAGAGTGGTTTGGTAATTCCCGACGAAGCGAAACTCGCGGCCGTGATCAAGGCGGTACCGTCAAAAGAATTGAAGCCTTATGTCGACACAATCG
>QHXL01000066.1:20841-21267 GCA_003222935.1 Acidobacteriota bacterium | reverse complement strand
TGGTCGAATCGCCGCTTTAAACTTCTCCCAGTCTTCCGGCTTCCAACCACCAGGCACGTAGTCGAGCGCATCGAGACGCACGTAACTTCCGGGTTCATTTGTAAACGTCATACCTGGTTCGAACTTCGCACCGCCACCAACATCGTGGACGTTCATTCCTAACCAGTGCGAGGTGCCGTGCATAAACCAGATGCGATATTGGTTTGAAGTCTTGTCTGTAATTAGACCCAGCTTTAACAGACCATCTTTAACTACTTCGGTGCCGGCTCTATTCACATCTGACAAAGTCGCTCCGGGTTTTGAAGCTCTCGCAACTGCTTCTTGCGCATCGTAGACAATCTGATAAACCGCTGCCTGATCTGTAGTGAACTTGCCATTGACGGGAAAAGTCCGCGTAATGTCCGCAGTGTAATGACCATACTCGGC
>QHXL01000066.1:11804-20812 GCA_003222935.1 Acidobacteriota bacterium | reverse complement strand
CTTGCGATGTTTCATAATGCAGGGTTGTCGCATTCGGACCGCAACCGACGATATCGGGATAGCCCCAGTTGTCAGCGTTTCTGAGTTTGAACGTATAGGCCATCTCAGCGTCGACTTCATACTCCCACTTCGCGTCGCCCGCGGCTGCCCACGCTCTTTGATGAGCTTCGGTGCTGATGTCGATGGCATGTTGCAGGATACGCAGTTCCATTGGCGACTTGCGCAGACGCATATCAACAAAGATGGGCCAGATATTCTTCACGCTGTAGCCGGACGCTGTCTTGACCCAGTCCGTAACAAAGCGCTGCTCGTACTTGTATTCCCGACTCTCTGCCTCTCGACCCGTCGGCATCAATACGTACAGCCCGGCTTCTCCTTTACCGGCAGCTTCCAGGAGCGCCGTGAATCCATTGCCATTCGTCATCTGGGTGTCAGCCGGCAACGCCGACATCAGAATATTGTCGGCTTTCGGACGATAAGGTTGCCGATTCCGAATTGCTTCGAGGAAGGGTTTGAACTCATTCGCTTCCCAGATCTCTTTAACGCCGGAAATCGCATTGGCCTCTTCCGGGCCGTACATATGACCGGTCCATGTTTCAGCAGCAGGATTGCGACGCGGCAGGAAGAGAATCTCGGGAGTTTGAGTATTCCCGGGCAGCAGCACGAGAGTCGCATTCCTCTGTTTTAGATTAGTCAGGTAGTAAAGGTTATTTTCTTGCCGGTAGTGATACTCGACGTCGTTCGCGTACACGCGGGGTTCGGTGCTGAACATGATAAGCAACGACTTTGGTCCGATGCTCTGCGCGATCTTTTCTCGACGTTGCGAAAGTTCCGCCAATCTTTCCTTTTCATCGAAGACTGGGGCCGCAGGTGTGACGCGGATGATCGGCGCAACGTTCTTCTTACTTTCCGCGCGTGCGCCAAAGCTAGCGGGCATTACAATAGCCAGCGTCCCGCACACAGCGATTGCAGCAAACACTACTCGAAACTTCATAGACTTACTCATTTGCTTCTCCTCGAAACCGCAGATTTTCTTCGGCAAGATAGGATCGGTAACCGCATCCTACTAGAGCAACGTGATGTGAGCAACGCGGGGTAAATGCCAATAGAGGCCCTTGCAAAACAGAGCAAGTTGGGAACGGCGGTTTACCCCCGCTTGCCCTGGCTAAACGAACCACGAAGTAGCTATTAAGTTAGACGAGGTGTTAAACCGCCCTTCCCAACTTGCACAAGATTCAAGTTCGTTTTTCGCTGGTCCTGTCTTTGGCAAAAGGCTATGGCTTATTGTCTGGGCGACGTCGATTCGGTTTTTGACCCGGATTAAGAACCTGCCGTGAGCCATCTGGTCTAATAAAGACTCGCATACCGTCTGGACTCGTAATTATTTGTGAGCCATCTGGAAAATTTCGGATCACAACACCGCCGGGCATTACCCTCGTGGTCGGAGTTCGCGGAACCCCTCGCGGTCTAGGCAAAGGCTGACCAGACGCATCCCGTGGCACATCGGGCGGGTTACGTGGATCACCTTCATGTTCCTCTGGCGGTTCTTGATCTGGAGTCGGTGTGCTTTTTGGCTCTTCGGTCTTCGCGGGCTTCTCAGGTTTCTTTGGTGTCGCTTCCTTCGCGGGAGTGGCAGACTGTTTCGGCGCCGGATTCGGATTAACGGTTTGTTCCGACGTAGGAGTTGATTCTAGTTTAGCCCCTTCAACGGGTGTTGGAGTAGGACTTGCTTGAACCAAATGGTTATCTTCGGAATCGCCTTTCTGAGTACAGCGACTGCAATACCTGAGATGGCCCAGGGCATGATTCTTCTACCTGGACCAGCAGCCAGAGGTCGAACGACAGTTGTCTCGCCCGCCGCAACTGTCCTCTGTTTTTCAACCGCTTGAGTCGTCGCGCCCACAGTCTTGGCACCAGGCGGGAAGAGCACGGTCTGCGCTTCACCCCGGTTGATGACCGTTGCAGTTTGCTCGGTTCGTTGCAGGGCCTTGCGCATCTCAGCGGCGCTCGAAAATCGCTGGTCACGGTTTTGCGCCATGGCCTTTTGCAATACTTCACTAACTTCAGGAGCAACTGCCGGATTGACATCAGTCGCAAACAGCAAAGGATCGGGCTGACCATTCACCAGCGCGGCGGCCCGTGAAAGTGCATCGGGGGGCTTCACACCAGTGAGAAGGTGATAGATCGTCGCGGCCAGTGAATAGAGATCACTTCGCGAGTCTGTACCTAATCCTTGAATCTGCTCTAGAGGTGCGTAGTTAGGCGTGTAACCGAAGATACTCGCAGCGGTACTAACTCTTGAGATTTCACCCGCCTGACCCTTTGCGAGACCAAAATCCAGCAGAATGATCTGACCGCGCGCTGTTAACTTCAGGTTCTGTGGCTTGATATCACGATGGACAATCTGCGGTTCCTGAGTGTGAAGGTAATCGAGCGCATCGAGGAGCTGATCGGCCCATGTCAAAACTTGATCTGCGGGAAACGAACCTGCCCTGCGCGTCATCATTTCGGATAGGTCGTCACCCGGAATAAACTGCATCACGAGAAACTGACCTTCGGCTTCAGAAAAATGATCACTCACTCGCGGCAGCGCCGGATGATGCAAACGAGCCAGCAGTCGCGCTTCACGCTCAAACTGCTTTCGCAGCTTTTCCTCCGCGAAGAACGTCTCTTTTAACGCCACGGTCGTGTCTAAACGCTCGTCCAGTGCCTCGTACACGGTGCCCATGCCACCTTGACCGAGCTGGCTCAAGACGCGATAGCGACCTTGAAGTACTGTGTCTGGCGTTAGCATTCCGCTTTCACCTCACCGCCATCCATTTTGACGAAAATCGGGTACCGAAAGCCGACGAAGTTGAGCAATTAAGTCGGGAACAAGTCGCGATCATTATACACAGGCGACCTTTAACGCGAAATCAAGTCATATCTTGCACATTGAGAGTGTCACTACTTAAGAGTATTCTACCCGCCGTGAGCCAAACCACCTCCTCAATCCCCGACGTGATTGACATAGGACCACGAAAACGTCGCCGCTGGTTAATCTGGCTCATAGGTGCAGTAGCCATCATTCTGCTGTCGATGTCGCGCCTGTTGTCGATCTACGTTTCGGCACTCTGGTTCGACTCTCTTGGCTATTCGCCGATCTATTGGTACGTCTTTAAATATAAAGCCGGTCTCTTTGTTGGAGCCTTTGTCTTTACGACCCTGCTGCTAAGCGCCACTTTCTGGTTGTTTCAAAGACTCTTCGGCTCCTACGCCTTCGAGCAGCGCACCATTATTCTTAACAATCAGCCGTTTCAGTTTTCACCTGCCAAGGTTATTAGACCCCTCGGTTGGGTCATATCGGTGTTCTTCGGACTCATTTACGGGTTCAAGATTAAGGAAGACTGGCAAAAGTTCGCACTCTATTTCAATCAGCCCGCAACCACTTCAGTCGATCCGATATTTGGAAAGTCACTCGGTTTCTATCTTTTTTCACTTCCCTTTTACGAGTCGATCAATTCTTCGCTCCTCGGAATTACTTTCATTATTCTGTGTGCAGCGCTTGCGTATTCATTGCTCGGACTGCCGCAGCGAGTCCTAAAACCAAGTGTTCGCTGGTCATCGGGCGCGGCGTTTCGGGCAGTCTGCTGTGCGCTGTCCCTCTTCCTGGTTGTCTTGAGTTGGCGGACTTACCTCATGCGTTTTCCCGCGCTTTGGGAAGACCATGCCACGTTCTCAGGGGTTACCTACACGGAAGCTCACTACTCGTTACCAGCCTTACTTTTTGTCAGTATCGCCTTGATCATCACGGCGCTGGTTTCACTTGTTAATGCTTTCGCGGTACGTCGCCTGAGCGTATTACTCATAGCGCTTGCCTTACCGGTAGCCGTTTATGCGATCGGTGTCGTGTTTGTGCCTGGCTATGTTCAGAGCTTTGTCGTAAAGCCAAACGAACTCGACCGTGAAGCGCCATTCATCGGACACAATATCGAATGGACGCGGAAAGGCTTTGGCCTTGATCGAATCGAACTGCGCGAGTTTCAGGCTGAGACCACAACCGACGCTCTTGACCTTCCCAACAATCGAGAGAATTTCGAGAACATACGCTTGTGGGATTGGCAGGCGCTGAAAGACACACTCAAACAAGTCCAAACCATTCGCACTTACTATGACTTTCAAGACGTAGACGTCGACCGTTACGTTTCAAACGGGAAACTGCGTCAAACGATGATCGCGCCTCGCGAAATCAACGATGCCAGGCTTCCTGAGAATTCACGCAACTGGATCAACGAACGCCTGATCTACACACACGGTTACGGCGTAACGATGAATACCGCGAATGGATTCACACCGGAAGGACTGCCGCAATTTCTATTGTCGAACATGCCGGTCGAATCGGCGGCAGCAGAAGTAAAGGTAACTCGTCCTGAGATCTATTTCGGTGAGCTGACAGATCGTCACGTCTACGTGAAGACGAAACAAAATGAGTTTGATTACCCGCAGGGCGAAACGAACACATATACAACTTACCAGGGAACGGGTGGCATTCGAATCGGAGGCTCTTTCAGACGGATGTTGATCGCCTCGGCAGTTGGCGATTTATCGAAGTTGCCATTCTCCGACGACGTCACGAGTGAAAGTCGCATCCTGATCAATCGACGAATACCCGACATCATTAATGGAGTTGCGCCTTTTCTGACCTACGATCAGGACGCCTATATCGTAACTGGTGATGATGGTCGCTTGTACTGGATGGTTGATGGGTTTACCCAATCGTCAAGTTTTCCTTACTCGAGGCATCACGGTTTCTCAGGCAAGAGTGTCAACTATGTTCGCAACTCTGTGAAGGTAGTGATCGATGCCTATAACGGCACGGTGAAGTTCTATGTGTTTGACAAGGATGACCCGATCATCGCCGCATATCAGCGCATCTTCCCGACGCTGTTTGAGGACGCCGACAAAATGCCTCAGGACTTGCGGAACCATGTGAGGTATCCCGAGTCGCTGGTTCGCACGCAAGGTGAAGTCTACGGTCTATACCACACACAACATCCAAAAGTGTTTTTCCAACGGGAGGATGTGTGGGGAGTCGCACGACAGGTAGTGCTGGATAAAGAAGGTCAGAAGCAAACAAAACCCATTGATCCTTACTACGTCACGATGCAGCTGCCTGGCGAGCAGAAGAAGAACGAGTTTGTTCTGATCCTTCCCTTCACTCCCGCTGATCGAAATAACATGATCGGCTGGATGGCGGGTCGATGTGACATCGAGAACTATGGAAAGCTTGTAGTCTACAACTTCCCTAAGTCCCGCCTCATCGATGGACCACTCCAAATCGAAGCACGAATCGATCAAAACGCCCAGCTGTCAGGCCAGTTCACCTTGTGGAATCAACAAGGCTCACGAGTCATACGGGGACATTTATTGGTAATACCGATTGGACGTTCGCTTGTCTATGTCGAGCCTGTCTACCTGCAAGCCGTCACGAGTCCGATGCCTGAGCTGCGGCTGGTAGTACTGGCGACGCAAGAGAAACTAGGTTACGGACAAACGTTCAACGAGGCGATGAGCAGCCTTTTTGGCGAAGCATCACAAGCACCAGCAGAAACCAAGCCTCCTGCAGAACAAACGGCACAAACGGCGACAGGAGAAACGAAGCCATCGCCGTCGCCAACCCCGAGTCAGACGCTGCAACAGTTAGTTAACCGCGCAATTCAGGAGTTTGAGGAATACCAGCAGCTGACAGCCCAGGGAAAACTAGCCGAAGCGGGTCAAAAACTCGAACAACACAAGCGCACTTTAGAGGAGATTCGCAAATTGGCGAAGTAATTGTCGGGGCGTCCCTCCGTGGCCGCCCCTTCTTTGATGTTTAGAACAGTCGAACAGAAAGAAGTGGCGCCCACGGAGTGACGCCCCGACAAATTAATCTACCTGTTCTTGATTTTCTCTAATAACTTCGTCGCCTTCTTAACTGCGTCGTTGTGTTCCGCGATAAATTTTGGATCGGGGTCATTCTGGAATACCTCATCAATCGCTTTGCGCGCCTCCGCGTTGCGATTGTCGGCTGCGTAAGCCTCAGCGAGATAGTATTTCATCAAAGAATTTCTTGGTTCGATCTCAAGACCCTTTTTCAGGTTTTCCGTTGCTTTCGTAGTACTCCCACCCAGAACGCCTGGCGCCTGCAAGTACAAACGCCCCAGGCCGAGATACGCACTTCCGCCCATGAACTTGTCGTCAATCTTGAGCACGGCTTCCATCTCGTTTCGAATGTCGTTGACTGCCGCGAGACTGGCCAACGTGCTGCGCGAGGCCTCACCACCATAGTTGGCTCCTAACCAAAAGTGCCCTTCCGGCTTACCAGGCTGTAGCTTCACCGCGGCTTTTCCAGAGTCAACTCCCGCCCGAAACATGTCGTCGGCTTCATCAGAGTTTTCGGTGTGGTCGCCAACGAAAAAACTTGCGCGCGCCAGTTTCCAGGCGGCGTCGTAGTTACCATAGTCAGCTATCACCGCTTGCCGTAGGGCCGCCACTGCTACACGAGCTTTGGCCATATCCTGACGCCCTTCATAAAGCTGATCACCCTCAGCGATTTTTGCCGTTGCAATCTTCTCATCGCCTGAATCGACGGTTCCGGCGGCCATAGGGGGTGCTTTCTGGCACGCTGTCATACAAAACGAGGTCGCCAGCAAACCAGATGTAACGAGCATTAATCGCATTTTTCCTGAGGGTTTCAGCAGAATCGACATTCATCAGCCTCCAATTGTCTAGCTATGACATACAGTTTGTAATAGTTTTGCTATCGGTTATCCAAAATCGAGTTAATGGAGTATATTGAATCCCCAAAACGGCGACATCAGTGGAAACTTTATCGTCAGACGGAGGAAGATCTTGGCAGGGGCAGCATTCTACGATCTAGAGGGGACATTGGTTAGCACGAACCTCGTGCATACACTGGGCTTTTATGCCAAGCGGCAGACGACCCTTCTTCAAAGCTTCAGTAAGAGCGCTACCACGTTTTTCAGTCTTCCAGTCTTCGCGGTCACCGATCAGTATAGCCGAAAAGTTTTTAACGACCTCTATTTCAAACGTTACAAGGGTCAGTCAGAAGATCGGCTGCGCTACTTTGCGCAGGACTTGTTTGAAGATGTAATCAAGCCAGCGGTCTTCCCCGGGTCTTATGAACTGATTCAAAAGTCACGGAGTTTAGGTTTGCGTCAGATAGTTATTACCGGCGCGCTCGATCTTTCAGTGACGCCGTTAATGGAACACCTTGGTATCACTGAGTTTGTTACAAATCGCCTGGAGTTTGTGAATGGCCTCGCGACCGGTCGATTGTTGCCTCCGGTAATGGCAGCGGCAACGAAAGCTTCATGGATTAGGACATATAGCGAACGCGAAGGCATCAGCTTGAGCGATTCATACGCTTATACAGACAGCATGAGCGACCTGCCGATGTTGTCTGTCGTTGGACATCCAGCCGTTATTAACCCCGACATGCGTCTTCGACAAACTGCCCTACATCACGATTGGCCCATTCTGGATTTGAAGTAAATCAGGAAACCGGAACTAATTTCATGGCACTTCAGCTTCGAAAACAAACGCACGAATCCGTTATTTATATCGACCGCGACAGCGCCCCACGCATCATGCCCTCCGGTGAAGACTTCATTCTTGAAGATTTACCTATCGGCACACGGGTTCTTTACCCGAACCAACCAATTAAGGGTTTACCAAATCGTGAAGCAGCCATTCGCTACGCGCTAAATCATCCACATGGGTGCGACCCGTTGTTCGCTCAACTCGAACCCGGGATGCGCGTGACGATCGCGGTCGACGACATCAGTCTGCCGCTTCCGCCAATGGCAACTCCCGACATTCGCCAGACGATTCTCGAAATCGTTTGCGACATGTTGGCCGGACACGGTGTGGACGATGTTCACATCATCATTGCCAATTCGCTGCACCGGAAAATGACCGAGTGGGAAATGAAGCGAATGTCCGGGCAGAGAATTTTTGATGAGTACTACCCGGATCGTTACTACAACCACGACGCAGAATGGGCTGACGGATTAGTCAAGCTCGGTGAGACGAAACACAAACAGCCGTTGAACATCAATCGGCGAGCAGCCGAAAGTGATCTGATCATCTACATCAATCTAAACTTTGTACCGATGGATGGCGGTCATAAATCTGTAGCAGTGGGGTTGTGTGACTACGAATCACTTCGGTCACATCACGATCCGCAAACAATTCGCGACTCCGACAGCTACATGGATCCGGCAGCCTCGGAGCTCAATCGCAGAGTCTGCCAACAAGGGAAGATCGTTGACGAAACTCTCAACGTGTTTCACATCGAGACCGCCATCAACAATCGCATGTACGGAAGCGACATGGACTTCTTGCTGAAGAACGAAGACGACTTCACGGCGTTTGATCGCATGAAGTTCGAAGCCATGCGGTTCACGATGGGCAAACTGCCAAGGCAAGCGCGTCGAAAACTGTTGCATTCTCGCCCGGCTCAATACGAGCTGATTGCATGTCATGCGGGTAAGACCGAACCCGTACATGAGAAGATTGTCGCCAAAGGTTTTGAGCAGTACGCGATTCCGATTCGCGGTCAGGCCGACATATTAATTACCGGCATTCCTGACATCTGTCCCTACAACGTCTATTCGGTTCTCAACCCCCTGCTCGTTCAGGTGATGGCGCTCGGTTATCACTTCAATTTCTATCGAAACAAACCGTTGCTCAAAAAAGGGGGCGTGATGATCGTTCATCACCCCTGTTATGACGACTTCGATCATAATTTCCACCCGAGCTATGTCGAGTTCTTCAATAGACTTCTTCCGGAAACACGGGATGCATTTGTACTGCGCGAGAAGTATGAGCGTGAGTTTGCGAACAATCCCAGCTACGTAGAAATGTATCGTCGTGGGAACGCATACCACGGCGCCCATCCTTTCTTCATGTGGTACTGGGGTGAAAATGGGCGACAACACGTAGGCAAAGTTATTGCTGCGGGTGCA
>QHXL01000066.1:0-11711 GCA_003222935.1 Acidobacteriota bacterium | reverse complement strand
GATGCTGCATCAACCGATGATCGGTATCGCAGACATGGAGTAAGACCGCGAATGTCCGACGAACTTTAGTTTGTCGTGACTCTGAGTTAGAGCGGGGAACGACAAACTAAAGTTTGTCGGACAATGGGTAAAGCTATGAAGTTATCACCTACAGAGATTTACAAAGATCGGCGAATCTTCCTGATTGGCAGCACAGGGTTTCTTGGCAAAGTGACGCTGAGCATGATGCTGCACCGGTTTCCCAACGTAGGGAAGATTTACGTGATGGTGCGGGCACGTTCACAGGAAGAGTCGGAAGCGAGGTTTTGGAACAATATCATTACTGCTCCGCCATTCGATCCTTTACGCGAGCGATATGGAAGTGCACTCGAAGGGTTTGTGCGCGACAAGGTGATCGTTAGGGGCGGCGATATTGCCGAGACTAATTTTGGATACAGCGATGAAGAGGCCCAGGCAATCGCCGACGACGTGGAGATTACGATTAACTCCGCCGGTAACGTTACCTTCAATCCCACACTCGAGAGTGGTCTGCGCACCAATGTAGTCGGCACTCAAAACGTCATCGCCTTTGCGCGTCGCATGAAGAGACCTGCATTGGTTCACGTCTCGACGTGCTTTGTTGCGGGAAATCGATCGGGCGCAGTCTGGGAAAGTGACCCCGTGCTTGGTTACTTCCCTCGTAAATCAGAAATGCCCGGCGTGGAATTTTCAGTAGATCAGGAGATCGCCGACTGCGCCAAGCTGGCAGATCGAGTACGTGAAGAGGCTCGCGACGCAATGATGACCGCGCGCTTTCGCGAGTTAGCCCGAAAACGACTTAGCGAGGAAGGCCGCGACGCTGATGATCCTGATGCACTTGGCCTGGCGGTGGCACGCGAGCGTAAGGTTTGGACGCGTACCCGTCTCACTGACCTGGGTGTCGAGCGTGCAGCTTACTGGGGATGGCCCAACATTTATACGTACACCAAGTCTCTCGGTGAACAGCTTGTTGCCGCTGAGAAGGGCATGGTCTGCAGCATTGTGCGTCCGAGCATCGTCGAATCAGCGATGTCGTATCCCTTCCCTGGCTGGAACGAAGGTTTCACGACTACCGCGCCGATTATTTTCCTGATTCGTAAGGGCCAGACACTCATACCCGCTAATGAGAAACTGATTCTCGACATAACTCCGGTTGACCAGGTGGCGTCAGTGATGCTCGCTGTTTCTGCTCAAGCTTGCGTCGAAGAACCGCGACTTGTTTTCCAGGCTGCGACCGGCGACTCAAACCCGAACAACATGGAACGCATTATCGGGCTGGTCGGCCTCGATAAGCGCAGGCATTTCCAGGAAAAAGATACCGGCTCCAGGATAATTAACCAGATTGCGTCAAGAATGGAGCCTCGTCCGGTCACGACGGAGTACTACGAAAAGACTTCGGTGCCGATGTTTAATGCGACGGCGAAGAAAGCTTCGTCACTTTTGGACAAAGTTCGTCCGCGTTGGGGCGGCGGCCGAGTGGGCGAAGTCATTGACCGCGTCAAAAGCAGTGTAGAACGTGTCGAAGAGTTGACGAGAGAAACAACTGAAGCGTTCGACATGTTCCGCCCCTTTACGATCGAGAACGCTTACATCTTTCGCTCCGATAACGTCCGTTCGTTGTTCGAAAGAATTAGTGAAGACGAACGCGCACTCTTAACCTGGAATCCTGAAAAGTTTGACTGGTACGACTACTGGCTCAACGTACATCTTCCCGGTCTTACAAAATGGGTCTTCCCAACTCTCGAAGACGAGATGCGTGCGCAGCCAAAGCGCATCTACACCTATCGTGATCTTTTGGAGCTCTTCGAGACTTCAACGAAGCGTCACGCCACTCGAGTCGCCATGCGAATCGAGCGGGATGGACGCAAAGAGCAATACACTTACGAAGACTTGCGCGAGTTGGCTACTCGAGTGGCCGGCTTTCTTGCCAGCGAGGGTATCAAGGCGGGCGATCGCGTAATGCTCGTGAGTAGTAATTCCCCTGAGTGGGGAATGACCTATTTCGGCGTGCTAAAGGCTGGCGCTACCTGCATTCCGTGTGACCCGGAAAGTTCAACAAGTGAGATTCTGAATTTCGCCCGGGCCGGCAACGCCGCGGGGATAGTCGTCAGCCCGGCAATCGCCAACGATCACCCAGACTTACGTGAGCTGCTCGGGAAACAAGGTTCGACCCGACTTTGGACCTACGACCAAGTCTTCGCGATGCCTGATGAACAAACTGAAGATCAGCGGGTCGCGTTGCTACCGCAACGAGTGCACGCACAAAGTGTCGCATCGCTGATCTTCACCTCCGGAACCACCGGACAGCCGAAGGGCGTGATGCTTTCGCATCGCAACCTGACGAGCATGGTATCGATGCTATCGTCAGTATTTGATATGACGACAAGAGACGGCGTCTTGTCGGTGCTGCCGCTTCATCACACTTTTGAATTCTCGACCGGATTTTTAACTCCGCTTAGTCGTGGCGCCCAGATAACTTACCTGCCAGAACTCACCAGTGATGCGCTGGCAAAAGGAATCAAGAACGGTCACGTCACGGGAATGGTAGGTGTCCCTGCACTCTGGGAACTGCTTCATCGTCGTATCAAAAATCGTTTGTATGAACGAAGCGACTGGATTGGTAAGACGGCTGAAAATTTGATTTATGCGAATGCCTGGCTACGCGACAACACTCCGCTAAATGTGGGCCAGGTGCTCTTCTATCCAATCCACGAAGGTCTCGGCGGTCGAATCCGATATTTCATAAGCGGTGGGTCCGCGTTGAGTGAAAAGATTCAACGTGACTTCCGCGGTCTCGGATTCACCATCCTTGAAGGTTATGGACTAACCGAAGCATCGCCTGTCTTAACCGTGACAAGGCCTGAAAATCGAATGCTGACCGGCACAGTAGGTAAGCCGCTTCCAGGCGTCGAGGTTCGAATTGCTGACCCTGACTCAAGTGGAGTTGGTGAAGTTCTTGCTCGCGGTCCCAACGTCATGCTTGGTTACTACGAGGACGAGACGGCAACGAAAAAGACACTCGTCGAACGTTGGTTACACACAGGGGACCTCGGTCGGGTTGACGACGGAAACTTATACCTCGTCGGTCGGTCCAAAGAGATCATCGTCGACACAAACGGTAAGAATGTTTATCCGGATGAACTCGAAGAACTCTACGAAGATTCGCCGTACGTTAAGGAACTTAGCATTGTCGGATTGCCTGACGGCATCGGCGAGAAAGTCGCTTGCATAGTTGTGCCGGACGACGAGTTCGACATTGCCTTATCGCGAGTCGAACTTCATCGGTTGGTGGAAGAACATTTCCGAGAAGTGTCTGCTTCACTTCCCTATTACAAACGCGTGAAGGTGTTGCACTTTACCGACGTCGAACTTCCCAGGACGGCAACGCGAAAAGTTAAGCGACGCGAAGTAGTCAGGATCATCGAAGCTCTTGAACAAACTCAGAAGAGTGGCCGGACATCTACGGCAAAAGAGGTAGCGAGCGCCGATTCTGCCTGGTTGATGGGAATCGTAGCGAACGTGGCTAATCGCCCCCGTTCCGAAGTGTCGATCGATACACGACTAAGTGACCTTGGCTTCGATAGCCTGATGTTTGTCGAGTTGGCAACGTCGATTGAAAATGCGGGTGGTTCAATTTCAGCACCCGAGCGATTCAATGAAGTCCAGGACATTCGTGAGCTGAATGGTGTTGTATCGCGCCGGGCGAAAGCCTCATCAAAGCAGGAGTTGAGGCCCGAAGAAAAAGGGAAAGACGACGAGATACATATCCCGGAGTTCGTTCGAACCGCTGGCACCAAAGCGGGAGATGCTTTGCAGAAACTTTTCTACGATCAGTCTTTGCGAACACATTACGAAGGACAGTCGAACATTCCCCCGCACACAAACTTTATCGTTGCCGCCAACCATTGTTCTCACCTCGACATGGGGCTGACGAAGATGGCGCTCGGCGAATCAGGTAAAGACATGGTGGCTCTCGCAGCCGCCGATTATTTCTTCGACACGAAATACAAGCGCGCAGTAATGGAAAACTTTACAAACCTGGTGCCGATGGAGCGCACGGGGTCGTTACGCCAATCATTGCGCCACGCACGATCGTTTCTTGACCGCGGCTACAACGCACTTATATTTCCCGAAGGAACGCGTTCAATGACCGGAATCATGGCCGACTACAAACCGGTTATCGGTTATCTCGCGCTCCACGCTAAGGTCGGCATTCTTCCGATGTTCTTGCACGGAACTTATGAAGCAATGCCGAAAGGTACAACGCTCATCAAAAGTCGTGAAGTTGGCGCGCGTATCGGAAGGTTTCTGTCTTATGAAGAACTCGAGGAGTTAACGCGCGGCATGGCTCGGACTGAAGCCTACCGCCTGATTGCGGCGCTGGTCAGGCACGAAGTTGTGAATTTGCGTGATCGCACGCGCGACAAGTTCGACGCAAAAGGGCTGCGTAAACAGATGAAGATCGAGCGCAAAGCGCCGTTGGTCGAAGGTGAAGAGATTGAAGAAAGCGCTGCTTCGATGATCTAAGTATGCCGACTAAAACCCCAGGCAAAAGAACCGCAAGAATGACAACCGTCTCAGCCGGCACGAAGCGACGTGCCGCGATTGAGAAACGGCAGCGCGCAACCACGCTCATAACCGGGGGCACAGGATTTCTCGGGTCACATCTCATTCAGCAACTGGTTGAAGACGGATCGAGAGACATTCGGGTAATGGCGACTTCAATTCCCGATTGGCTGGTCGATCTTGGTGTCGAGACGTTCGAGGGCTCAATCACAAATTCGGAAGACACGAAACGAGCGGTCGAAGGCATTCGCGAGATCTATCACCTTGCCGGAAAGGTTTCGCGCGAACGCAGTGATGCGAAAGAAATGTATGAGGTGCATGTCGAGGGCACTCGACTGCTTTGTGACTCGGCAAAGTCGGCGGGAGTGAAAACGATTGTAGTCGCTTCAACAAGCGGCACTATCGCCGTGACCAAAGAAGGCGACGTGATTCCCGACGAGACTTTTCCGGTCCCTCTCGAAATAATTTCGCGCTGGCCTTACTACGCGAGCAAGACTTACCAGGAAGCCGCTGCGCTCGAACGTTTCACCGGCAAGGGACTGCGACTCGTCATCATGAATCCAAGCCTTTTGCTCGGGCCAGGCGACGATCGCTTAAGTTCGACCAAAGTTATCCTCGACTTTATGGCGAAGAAAATTGGCGCGATACCGACTGGCGGTGTGAGTTTTGTCGATGCGCGGGATGCAGCCAACAGTTTCAGGGCGGCGATGAAAAAAGGCCGGCATGGGGAGCGTTATCTCCTGGGCGCGGCGAATTGGACCTTTAACAAGTTCTTCGGGAGACTCGAACGGTTGACGAAGGTGTCGGCCCCGCGATTTGCTCTGCCCTCGAGACTTGCTATCACCGGCGCTCAACTTGTCGATTCATTTTTCCAGCAATGGAACATGACCTCGCCGGTAGAGCCGGGTTCCATCGAAATGGCCCAATACTTCTGGTATTTAAACTGCGCCAAGGCGGCACATGAACTGGGCTTCAGACCTCGCGACCCAGGTGAGACCCTTCACGACACAGTCACATACTTGCGAGAACACTTCCTCGGCGGCAACGCCTTTGCTAAGTAGCACGTCAGTACCGAGCGCGATAGCGCCGGTCACCACTGAACTAGCTGTAGTGCGAAGCAACCTTACAGACCTAAACACCTACAAATTCAGAAACAAAACCAAAAAACCGGTGTCTAAGCTACAAACGACTCAGAGATTGGTCCTCAGCTAATGACAATTATTCACTCCGGTAGCAGTGCCATGTCTATAGCATTGGCGACCAAAAGCCTCCGGCGCGGTTCGGCGGGCCCGAACGAAGTTGAGTGGTTAAGGACGAGTTTCGTTCCGGCCCGCCGAACCGCGATCGAGACATCGATGACCTGACTACAAACATGTCACTCCTACCGGAGTGAAGACTGGTGTCCAGGAGATCATCATGATGCATCGCTTAATTCAAAGGCCTTCCCTCTTTCTCGTCGCCCTTCTCTTCATCACGGCCAGCGTTAACGTCCAAGCCCAAAACTCCTCGACTAAGCTTGAACCAGGCACCCCGATAGAGCAGACGATCAGCGTCGGCCAAACTTACTCGTACACAATCAGCCTCGCCGATGAGCAGGTCCTTCAGTTTGTTGTAATGCAAAAAGGCATTGACGTGACCGTCACTATTTTTTCCCCCGAGGGCAAAAGGCTTAGCGTCATCGATACACCGAACGGGGCCAATGGCCCGGAACATGGCTCGATCGTTTCCGTCTCCGCGGGCCTTTATCGAATAGAGGTCGCACCGCTCGAAGCGCCGGCCAGGGTTAAGCGGCCAGGTCGATATGAAATCAAGATTGTGGAAATTCGACCGGCAACCGAACAAGATCTCAAGGCTAGTGGGAACAACGAAGCGACGAGGAAAAAGGCCTTAGCGTTACTAACCGAGGTGATTGATTCGATCCCAGAAGTCAGACAAGAACAAACGCGCGTCAAAGTGAAATTGCAAGCCTCGCAGCTTCTATGGACAGTCGATGAAAAGAAAGCAACAAGACTGTTGTCCGAGTCTTTATCCGACGCCAGGGACTACCTCGCGACTATCAAACTCGATGACGAACGCTACGACGAAATCTTCCAATGGACTAATCAAATCCGATACGAGGCCACTCAAGCACTCGCGCTTCACGATCCTGAAGCTGCACTCGACTTGTTTCGAGCAACGAGAACACCTTCGGACGATCAGCGCGGTGCCGAGGCCGAAGAACAGTTTGAGTTAAACCTGGCCAGTCAGTTAGCGCTCAAGAATCCACAACGCGCCTACGAAATTGCTGATGCGAGCTTGAAGTCTGGTTATCCCTCGACATTGATTCAGACCATCAGCGAGTTAAGCAAGCGAGACTCTGACCTGGCAACGAAGTTAGCTCAGAAACTACTCAGCAAGCTTTTGTCTGAGAAACTGCTCAAGAACCGCCAGGCAGTTGAGATTAGCCTGACTCTTCTCAGCATCGATCAGTTGTCTTCAAAAACGGGCGGTGAGACTTCAGCGACTGATCCCGACAATGTGATTTGGTCAAAACAAGACTACAAGGAACTTTCGAGAAAACTGCTGGATGAGGCTTTAAGTACTTCTCTAGTTCAAGAGCGAAATCCAATGGGAGACGGTGGTTTGGCGTCGAGTATTTTATTCAGACTCAAGTCGATGTCCGCTTCACTCGAGCCGTTGATCCCGGGGTCGACTGCAGCCATTGATAAGAAACTAAAAGAGCTTGGCGGAGAGGGTCTCGGGTCAGAATGGAACAAACTTCAGAACACCATTAATAATTCATCAACAGAGGATGCGATGGCAGCCATATCCGAGGCTTCCCCGCAGTATAAGGAAAATCTTCTACAGCAACTTGCCGAGCGGACAATGAACTCAGGCGACTTCGCAAAAGCCCGTCAGATGATCAACGAAAACACATTAAACCCCCGTCAAAGACGATTCGCTTTGATTAATCTGGAACGACAAGAAGCATTACGCAATGCATCTGATGGCAAAATCGAAGAGGCTTTGGGCCATCTTGCTAAACTTCCCTCAGTAAAAGAACGTGCGACTATCCTGGCGCAGTTCGCCAGCCGAATCGGTCCAGGTTACAAAAGAGAAACTGCCCTGAGTTTGTTGGAAAAAGCTTTGAACACCCTCGGCACATCAGCGCGTGCGGAAAACGCAGATCAATTGAATGCGCGGGCACAGGTTGCTATAGGGTTTGCCCGCTATGATTCAAAACGGGCGTTTGAGATTGTCGATCCGCTGATCGACCAGTTCAACGAATTGTCGGATGCAGCAAAAACGATGAATGGATTTGCTGAAGAGTTTTTCGTGGAGGGAGAGCTATCAATGCAGAACGGCAACACTCTTTCTACGCTATCGGCTTCACTTTCCAGCGCGCTTGAAAGTCTGAGTGCTTTTGATTTCGACCGCGCAAAACTGACGTCCGAACGTTTGAAACTTCCCGAAGTAAGAATCATTGCCCGCCTGGGAATTGCGCAGCAGGCACTACTGCCAAATGGGCCTTACTCGGCCAGTGCTGCATACTTAAATAACCTGAACCGGTAACGCTGTTGAGCCCGAATGTTAGCCGCTACAACTCCATGAAGGTTCTCGTCCCACATCGTGTATTGATCGATAAACTTGTCAGAGGCAGCCTTGTCCCCTTCGTATTGCACTGCCAGCGTCCTGGCTAACATCTTTCCAACCACGTCGTGATACTTATCGTAGTGAATCTTCAAAGTCTTTGTTGACTGGTCAAAACTCAGCAAGCCGTTTTCAAGAAAGTAGTTCCACTGCATTAACTGCATTGTGTTGTATGGCTGATCGCGTCGCGGTTTGTTGTTTTGTAACACGCGCAGAACTCCGCCCGCATACACGCTCTTGAGTTGCGCGTCGGTGTAGTAACCATTTTTACGTAACGCTTCGGCAACGAATAGGGAGACAAGATCAGCCTTCATCTCCTCGAGCGTATTTGAGTTGTCTTGTAATGCCTCATCAAGATCTCGGTCGTTCCTGGTTCTATCGACTCCGAGGTAATGACCAACTTCATGCCATAACGTTCGATAGAAACTTCCTTCGTTCGTCAGAACTTTTGCCTGTTCACTTCCCACCGCTGCGGCAAAAGTGCTGGACGTACCTTCAAAAATATCTCGGTCGCGCATGATGTTGGCACGCAGCAGTATTGTTCTTCCATAGCGACGCGCGAGATAACTCTCGTTCGGAAGTATCGTTGCTGTGTTGCCGCCTCGAGCCTGGCCAAAGTCTGCGACGACGTCGTAGACGCCAACCGGAATGTCTTCGCGAACCTTCTTGTGCTGCTGATAAGGAAGCGAGTCTTCGAGGGCTTGCAGCCCCTTCATTGCCTGCCGAAGAGCGTTGGTCTCCTGTTGCCGGGTCAGTAACAGCGAGAAAGCAAAAAAGGTTTTCACGCTATACAATTCATCATCGTACGTTTCGTATGATCCTATCTGTGCGTTTAGATTCTTGAATCTTCCTGTTACCCAACTCGCATCGCCCGATTCGTAATCATTCGAAAGCAGGTCACGTGAACGGTTTCGGAGATATCGCGCAAACTCCGGATCATCCTTATCAACCAAATCAGCCGCTTCATTTAGCAATCCATAAGCCTTCATCAATTCGTCAGCATAGGCCACCGCGTAAGGAACGGCGTAATAGCCAATCTGAGCGTCAGGAAGACGATTACGTGGTTGATAGACGCGACGACTTCTTTCAATCTCCTCTAATTCGCCGAGAAGTTTTGGATGGAGGACACTCAGCGCCGGATACTTTTTCAAACGCTCGATATCAGCGTGCAAATTTAGCGGATGTGCAACTCGAACTACGCTTCGTTGATCGAGCAACTTCGCTTGGGTTTGAGGTGTCCACGGTACAAGGCGGTCCGTCTCCAGGTCTTCTTTCTTAACTCCTGGAGGATACATGTTCTTGCCGGGTGTGATTGGCTGAACGGGTAAGAAGGGCTCGCGCTTGTTTTCCAGCGTTGTCGCAATTGGCCCCTGAAAGAGTCGATAAAGCGTAAGGAGGTTCTGCGTCTCTTTCGGTGAACGCATTCGTTTGTCGAGTTGTTCCAGGACGACGTAAGAACTTAAAGCTTCCGAATGACGTTGCTCTTCATAGAGTTGCTGAAAGATTTTCCCAACCTCGAGAAGTTTCTCGACTGCCTTGCGTTCACCTTCCGACAATTGCGAGAGATCAGGCGCCAAACGAATCGTCTGGGTTTTGTCGACTATTGGCTGACTTTTTTCGAGTGTCCAATAACCCGAAGGGAGTGAGTTTTGAGAGGTACGTGGTGAGCTGCGTTGGGCCATGGTTGTAACAAACAGTGCAAGTAAAAGAACAACGGTCAGGAATTTCAACATGCAATACCTCGGTTTTGGTTTTTTGCATTTTTCACGATTTGTATCGCAGAGGCAAGGTGTCCGATATGCTTCAGAGCCTCTTGCAAGACTGAGGGCCGACGAAAAAGCAGCAAAAGCCTCCGGCGCGGTGCGGCGGGCCGGAACGAAGTTGACTGGTCAATGAGGAGTTACGTTCCGGCCCGCCGCACCACGCCTTCGGGCATCGATGACCCTACTATAAACATGCCACTCCTACCGGAGTGAAGACTGACGCTCTACACTCCGCGACAAAACGTTTAGGGCTCTGAGACGTTTTTAAGCACTTCGGACAAGTTTCCGAAGTCAACTTTTGCTCGAGGGCGACAGGAATAAGTAACTTCCTTTTGCTTGTCTGATGCAGTGACAGTAACACCCTGTAGAGAGATCGAAGGTTTCTCTTCCGCGTTGTAGTTATCGAACACCGTGTAGCTGTAGCCGTCGAGAGAAAAACTGATTTCCGTGAGGTCCACTTTCGCTCGGAAGTAGTGACTGTAAGCGAAAGCCTCACGAGAGCCGGTGCGATCCTTTGGATACTCGAGCTCAACCTTCCCTGGCAATCCAAATCGATACTGAAGATACCCGTCCGTTTTAGTGAGATTCGCTGACGAACACAGTGACACAGTCTTGGCCGAAGGCTTTACCTGGCAAGTGAAGATTGTCTTTTCGTCTTTTCTGCAGAGTGAACTCGTCTTTACTGCTTGGGCATTCACCTGCTTGTTTACCTGCATCCCGAGACTTACCAGCAGAGCACAGATAACTAACACGCCAGGCAAATACGAACATAGTCGACGATTGAACATTAAATCAGACCCAGTTGTTGGCTCATCTTTAAGAAATCGAAATTGTTCCAGGCTTCAACAATCTTACCGTTCTTAACTTTTACGATTGCCATGCCTTTAAAATCGACGGGCGCGTTTGTCGGAGCTATCCCATGCAGCTCTCCCGTGTGACTGGCCTCGATGCTACATCGTGCGACCACTTTGTCGCCCTCGGCGAAGATGTCGTCGATCGTGACCACTATGTCAGGAAACGCCTTTCGTAATTGCGCATGGTAGTCCCGAAACTCTGCAGCTGTCGTAACTGGCGACCCTACAACGTCCGTTAGTCCGTGGATTTTTATGTCGTCTGTTATTAACTCGTTAATGGCTTCTGAGTTTCCTTTGTTCCACACTTCGTCAAACCAACGTTGTAGGATGGATTTATTCTGTTCGGACATGTGGGAGTTCCTTTCAGTGGGTGGGTTGAGGGCAAACTTACCTGTGAATCATATTCCGATCACCTTCCGCTCAATAAGGTTCCTGATCATTCTTAAACAATCGGCATCCCGAAATGGACAGATGGAGAGGATCGACTGAATATCCCAATCGCCATTGATCCGGGAGAGAATAAAACCCTCCTGGGGGTCCAATGTCTGCTCAGTGAGAACACCGAGCGGCACGAGCAGGACCGGAACGGCGGTCGGCGCGATGCCGCTTGAGTAAATGTGCTTGATGAGTTTTTCTTCTGCACGAGGCAACAAGCTTTGAGCGTCGGTGTTTTTGGGATCTTCCTCCAGCACTCTCTGAATCATTAGCAGCGCTGCTTCCGGATCATCATCGAGCTTTCGCTCCGCTGACCAGACCAACTCAGTAAGACTCTCGGGCAAGTCCTCGACCTCTACCGGAGTCATATTGACGCCTTCGGGCAATTCTCCGGCAACACGTGCAACACCTTTGCCGATTAGTTCAAAGAGCTGGCCGTAAACAT
>QHXL01000544.1:3414-3716 GCA_003222935.1 Acidobacteriota bacterium | reverse complement strand
TTAGTAATCGATTCGCGGTTTGAGCATTTCCCGAAACTGCCAATAAGTAAGCTCCGATTCCTATAGCCGTAATGAGTCCAAAAAAGAAAACCAATAATCTTACTACCCTCATAACCGCCTCCCTGTTGCCCTGAAAGTGATTAGATCGTGCCAGCCATCCCAACCGACTGGTGCGCTTGGAATGTCTGGCACGCTCAAAGGTCGTACCCGAAGCTAACTAGCGTCGCGGACGATCAGGCTTCGCTGGTCTACCTGAATCCGGATCGCGAGCGGGTTCAGAGCGCGGTTCAGAACGTGTCGGC
>QHXL01000544.1:2661-3287 GCA_003222935.1 Acidobacteriota bacterium | reverse complement strand
GCGAGTTGGTTCAGACCGAGTTGGTTCAGACCGAGTCGGTTCAGATCGCGTTGGTTCAGAACGGGGCGATTCGGAGCGTGATGGCTGATTGTCATCGTCGGGACGCGACGGTCGTGATGGTGGCTCACTCCGTTGCGGCGGTGCCTCACTGCGTTGCGATGGAGGTGCGCTGCGCTGTGGGGCCTCGACGCGGGAAGGCGCTTCACTTCGTTGCGGCGGTGGTTGATAGGTAGGCTGCGGAGATTCACTACGTCTCTCCGGGCGCGCAGGTTCTGAGCGCTCGCGACTACGCGATGGCCTGTCACCAGGATCAGACGGTACAGATGGTTCAATCCGCATAGGCCTGGAGGGCGTATCCTCGGCCGGGTTGGACGGATTAACCGGACGTCGTTCAGGTCGTGGTTCATCGGGAGTTCGATCCATGCTGTCGTTGCGTTCGGGGCGGGTGCGCGGAGGTCGAGTTACGGCACCCGTGGGCCGAGTCTCAACTTCTGTGCTTGTGTTAGTGCTGCTATTTACCACCGATGTTGCAGGTCGAGCATCTCTACCGTTGAGAACACGTGAACGCCGAAGTTCATCGTCCAGCGGAGTTCCCGGTGTACGTGCCGCGGCTCCAGTTGCGCGTT
>QHXL01000544.1:0-2598 GCA_003222935.1 Acidobacteriota bacterium | reverse complement strand
TCTTGCGGGTAAACCGGAACGCAAAGTTTCCGATCCGATCGCTCGTCGTGCCAGTACGTCATCGGCACGACGAGGCCTCAAGTTTTCTGTACCGAGCAGTGCTGCGTTCGCCGTGGTTACGGCCCGTAGCTGCGCAGGATTCACGCGACGCAATCTAGCCAGCTCATCAGCCCTGAGCGCAGTCAGACGTCCCGGCTGATTGTAATAATGCGAATGGGGATCGCGTTGGTGATAACCGAGTGGGAACCAGCAATAGTTGTCGCCGACTATCACGAAGGCTACGAGCGCCGGACGCCACCAGCTGTAGTCTCTATAGTAACTGCTGCGCGGACACCACGCCCAATAGTTGTTGTAATAGACCCAGCGTCCATAATGATATGGCGCCCAGCCCCAGGGTTCGTAACCAACCCACGTCCATCCGTAAGGCGGACACCAGACCCAATGCCCGTAGCGATACGGCGCCCAGTCGGTATAAACGCTTACTGACGACCCATGCGGACGCCAGATCCACCCGTAATCGGTGGTATAGGCCCAATCACCGTAGGCGTCGAGATCTTCAGCGCCCCACAGATATTCGTCGTAGTACTGAACGTCATAGCGCAGACGTTGGGCCAGGTAGCGCTCGCGATCGTTCACCCAGTCATCGATAGCATCCAGAGACGCCGTCGCGACAAACTCCCAATCGCCGGCATTTGGACCATCGATAACGAGTTCCGCCGTACGGCCGTCGCGCAGTGCGAAGCCTGACGTGTCGGAATAGATTCGTGCGCTGCCGCCGTCGCGAACAGTCAACCGAACCCGTCCATCAAGCGGGACATCAATTCGATAGAGGCCTTTCTTTTCCGCCGCCATCGTTGTCCTGGGTGCGTCGATTTCAAAATACTCGTGTTCGCGATCGAACTTCGCCAGCCTAACCGTTGCCGTGCCTTCGGTGAGACTGAGGGCAACACCTTCATCCCGCAGCGCAACAAATTGCAGAGTCGAACCTGGCGCTAGCCGAACAAAGTTGCGTGCATCGATCTGTATTTCCAGACGCGACTCGCGATCGGTAGCAACGGTGTCGCCCTCGACGAGTGGAAAGTTGAGTCGAGCGCGCTCCCAATCGGTGTTTCCTTTACGTTTGAGACTAACTTCTCCGGAGATCAGGCTGATGCGCACGACACGAGCTTTTATGTCGTATTGTTCCGGTTCGTCCTCAGAGGCGCGAGCAGAAATGCTAATAGAGAGAAAGGTGAGCGCGAGAAGGAGAAAGCTGGAAAAGAGTCGGGAAGACCACATGGAAATACTCCTTTGGTTCCGTGGAATCTAGAGTTGTGCTTTGTCAGTGCGCTGAAGAGCGAACAAAGAGCGTCGCACTGTCGCTGAACTAAGCCCGCAGGCGTGAACGAGGCGCCGCACTTATTTGCCCAGGCTCAGTTAGTTGGTATGGCGATGAGCAAAGGTCATGCCCTTAGCTGGTCTGGAGGTGTTGGTCCTAACCGGATTTGAGATTTCTCAAGAAGGAACGACAGCAGACTTCGGTTTTGTGAAATTGAAAAGATGCAGATGTTTCTCGGACTGTAAAATTCTTGAGGGAACGGGTGGGTGATTTTGCTTTCGAGTAACTGGTTTGAACTCAAAAGAAGAAGGAGTTTGTGAGCTTGAGAAACATCAAAGTCGAATTAGTGGTGCCCGACTGTTCTCCGTGACAGCGCGGATTCAAGTTGTGCCTGAGACGGTGCACGCGCAGCACCATTTGGTATGAATCGAGATACAAAGCCCAATGTCCGATAAACTTTAGTTTGTCGTGACTTCCGATTCCGAGCGCCTCCGGAAAACTTTTAGTTTCGAAGGTATAGAAAGCTACAGTTACGACAAACTAAAGTTTATCGGACACTTAATTACCCGACATAGATCAGACTTGGTCAACTTTATCGGTGTCCGCCAGTCGCATCCGCTTGAGCGTTTTTCTGTAGTCGCTGAGTTCTTGTCCTGCGCGTTCATCACTCCAGCCAAGAAAACGTTTTCCAATCTTCGTTGCTGCCTCGTCGTCTCCGAGAGCGAGGTCGCGATTTAGTCCGAGCATCGTCCGTCGCAGGAGACAGTCTGACAATGTCCGCGCAAACTCAGATTCAAACGAAAAAACAACTTCAGCGGAGAGCGCATCTCCAGCTTTGTTGAAAGGTGTGGCCAGCTCGGGACGGTCACGACATAGGTCGAGCACCAGGCCAGTGCGTGACCCATAGATCCTCAGCATTCGCTTCGCGACCGCATCGGGCAGACTTGTATCTGCTGGAGTTGGTTCGATTGCGCCTGGCAATAGGATTTGACTGGTTTGGCAGGGCGGCGGCTTTCTTCCCAGTTTCCTGAAAACCTGGTCGACGCACTCCTCAGCAAGATTGCGGTATGTCGTCAATTTACCACCAATGATGGAGAGCAAATTTTGATTTCCGTCATCCTCTCGAATGAAGTGCCGGCGTGTAATCTTCCGAGCATCTTCATTACTAGTGAACGGTAAGGGTCGAACGCCGGAGTAGGTATAGCAAACGTTTGAGCGTTGCAGTTTGGCGTCCGGGAAGACTCGATTAGTTTCGGTCAACAAGTAGTCGACTTCCCACA
>QHXL01000543.1 GCA_003222935.1 Acidobacteriota bacterium | reverse complement strand
TCTCCGCGCGCGCATCCGCCACCGATATGAAGTTCTGCGGGCGTCCGAGATATGCAGCTACTCGCAGCAACGTCGCTGCCTTGTCGTGTGTTGTGACTTCCTGTTTCATACGAAGAGTTTATTGTGCAGATTTACTTACAAAAAGAGAAGCTGTTAAAAGATCAAAGTGAGTCGACGGCGTGAGAATTCTCCTCGACGAAAACATGCCTCGCAAATTAGGATCTGTGTGATACGTTCCGTGATTTCTGATTCTAATGCAGTCGAAACATCGGTACGGTCCAAATCGAATGAATAGTTGAAGAGAGGGAAGTGGGGTCATCAATCTTGACAGTCATCCGGCCTTCATAGCATTCGCTCGTTCGAAAGCGGTGGGACAAAAGGGTTCGGCGGGCCGATCAAAAAACATTGGCTTAATTCGGCCAGACTCGTTTCGGGCGCGATTTCTCCCCAATCCGACGAGTTCCGCGATAAGCCGCGCTTTCGCTTTATCCAGACCGAATCTTCCACCGCGAACAGTCTCGTTTATGCGAATCACATTTTCATGTCCCAATATGGTGTAAGCAAGCCCCAAAGAACCTGAAGACTGACCTTGCATCAACACATTGGCGGTTTGTGGAGCAAACGCCCAAAGCGCTCCGATATTTTTTCTTCTGCGCAGGCCAACGTCGAACGGTTCTTCAGTGCAACCAATACTCAAGACTTTCAATTGGTCTTTGGTCCATCCAAGTATGCCAATCGCCTCCGCGACGGCTACGCTCGTCGGATTGTTAGCCCAGACGCCACCATCAACTAAGGGGGCTTCGGATGAGTTCTTAAAGAGAGGGAAGAACGTCGGCGCAGAAGCGGTCGCCAAAGCTGCCTCAACCGCCGTCTTTTCATGATCTCGCTCAAATCTTTCGTGATGACGCGTTTTGTAAATGTATACTTCCCCGGTATCAATATTGAAAGATGGAATTACCAAGCGAGTCTTTGATTCATTGAGTTTTCTGTTGCCAAAGGTTTGCTCCAGAGCGCGCCTCAATTGCTCATTGCTATATTTTCTCCATAGCGCTTGCTTCACCGTAAGGACGAACCGGTTGCCCTTGAATATTTTGGGTCCATGGTGCCGATAAAACTCGAGGATTTGAGAAGCGGTTAATCCTAAGCCTAATCCGAGCGCGATGATTCCCCCGGTAGACGTTCCAACGATCAAATCGAAGTACGAATAAAGCGCTTGCGGTAAAGTGGTCTCTATGTCAGCGAGGAAGGCCGCCGGAAATACTCCTTTGATCCCGCCTCCATCAATCGAAAGAATTTTTCGATAATCGTTCATACTCATTTTTGCTCGGTGAGTGAATGTTCGATTCCGCCGCCGAGCCACTTTCCGATCGCCAACCACGTCTCATAGTATGCCAACCATAGCGAGATCCATGGGACTATCATATCGGCGACATACATCCGCGCCGTCCATTCACCGTAGTCGGCGTAATACAGACAAAGATAATCTCCCTTGAATGTGTGAGGAATGCGTTTCTCTCCCGGAGGCAACTGCAACCTGGGCGCCAAAATAGAAATTCTAGGCGCTTTGTGCTGTTGATACGTTACTTGGACCAGATAGGTATCTGCTAGCGGCATGGGCTGAATTTCGCCCTGCCATTGCACGATGTTCGACCTGAGTGAACGCAAGTGAAATTGAGGATGCAACATCGTCATCCGATGATGCTGCTGCGACATCGTCAAGCGGCCCGAGTTGCTTCTGAAATACTTATTCCTTCCCATAGAAAGTATTTCGCCGGATTGGCGTACTCAAAACAACTGTTGCTGGAACTATGAGACCCGTTCCTCTTTCTACCGCCAAACCGCCTGACTGGCGCGGTTCCTCATAGGCTCTTATGTGCTCTTCGACAACCTCCTTGGTGATTCGCTCTCCGAACATTCTTTCCAGGACGGCGCTAATCTTGTGAATCCCGACACCTCTTAGCTCGATCAATTGCCTCCACTGATCTCGAAACTCTCTAATCCAAGAAACAAAGTCTAAATAGGCTTCGGGAGCGTCGTCCCAACGCTCGCTCAGATCTTCTTCAAGATTGGTTGGGTTTAGTACGACCAACCTTCGATTTGCGATATTCGGAATCATGGCAACGATGCCGTCGAGGACGGCGGCAATGGCTTCTGAGACGGAAGGCTGACCATGATAGTTTTGGGCCGCGAGCGTTGTCAGAACGATGCTGATAGGCGCTCGTTTGGGTTTATTCTCAAACACAATGTCTCGGTTCCGTTTTAGTAGTTGGACTCCAAGACTCAAGGTCGATAACTCATCGCAAGATTGCTGCTCAGGTAAAGGTTCGACACTCTTCATAAACCGAATAATTGCTTCCTGCGCCATGAAATCGAACCACTTCGCGTAGCCTCTTGGGTTACTGGGCTTCCAATCATCAGCATCACAGTCGGGCACAACCACCGCGTATTCGCCGTACAGGCCGGTTGAAGGCATTGGGCAGGCCGGCAAGATGTCTAAGTGGAACTTATCGAAGAACAGACGAATGCATCGATTCTTGCGAGTAACTTTGTCCTTGTAGACGCCGCTGGCGCGCAGCCTTTCTTCGATCATATCGAGAAGGACGATTGGGTCCGGAAAGCTGGCCGGATCGACTT
>QHXL01000065.1:387-9842 GCA_003222935.1 Acidobacteriota bacterium | reverse complement strand
CGCGATTTGTATCTACCCAATCGAGATAGATCAGGTTTTGCTCGTCGGTGATAGGTCGATACGAGATTGTTCTAGAACCTTGCAGCGACGGAGTCTTATTCAAAGTTAACTGCACCGTGTTGTCTGATTTGTTTCGTAGCAGGCGATACGGATCGTCAGTGGCTGTGAGTTCTTGACCGTCGATTGCGAGCACGTAGTCGCCTACGCTCGCATTGACACCGACTTCGGTTAGCGGTGAGCGATAGATGTCTTCTTCATTTTCCCCCTGGAAGATCTTCGAAATGCGGTAGCGACCGCTGGCCTTGTCCAACTCGAAACGAGCGCCTGGTAATCCTGAACGGGGCCGAGGTGGAATATTGAAGTCGCCGCCGTCGATGTATGCGTGCTGGCTCGTCAGTTCCGCAATCATTTCACTGATCACGTAATTGAGATCCGAACGGTGTGCGACGTACTTGAGCAGCGGCTTGTACTGCTCACGCAGGGCCACCCAATCGTAGCCGTGCATGTTTGAAACGTAAAACCAATCTCGATAACGACGCCACACTTCATTAAATATCTGGTTCCATTCTTCTGCCGGAACACGATCCACATAGAGCCCGGACGTTGAGACTGGTTTGCGAGATCGTTCGCCGGCTGGAGTTGCGTCGTAAAGGTTCGCCCCCGGACCCTGGAAGACCAGCACTTTCGAACCATCGTCGGAAAGTACGTAGCCTCGAGTATCGTCGACGAGAGTCGTCTCTTTGCGATCCTTGATTGCGTAGATGCGCAGGGAAGTGTTGCGATCACCCTGCCGACCGTAATAACCGGCGCCGCCGACCAGATAAAGAAGATGTCCCGTCTTGGCTGACAGACCGCCGTAATTCTCAGCCGGTAGTGGTACGCGCGCGACCCGTTTCTCAATTCCAACGAAGTCGATTACCAAATTTGCTGGAGGCTTTGGAGCCGTCGCCTCAGGCTTTGCTTCCGGAGCGGCAGCAGCTCCCTCAGCAGGTTTCTCTGCCGCGGGTGATGCGGTGGGTTTGGGTTCTTCTGTTTTCGAAATCGTGACCTCATCGCTCTCGGGTGGGAAAGGATGTTTGCCTTCCTTCTTGAGTGCTATCGCATAAATGTAGGTGGGACGATTCAAAGCATAGTTAAATTCGATCGATGAAAGTTGTGGCGCAAATTCCCGATCACTCAAGAAGTAGAGATAGTTGGCTTGCGGATCCCAGGCCGGGTTATACGAGTTGAAATATTCTTCAGTGACGCGGCGTACCTGATTGTCACTTGCACTCCACACGTAGACTGATTGGAGCTGATTCGCATTGCTCATCGTGAACGCGAGATAGTTTCCCCGTGGTGACCAAACGTAATCACGAATTTGACCTCTGGTTGTATCTGCGATCTCGGCGACTTTGCGATCGGCGAGTGTAACGATGAACACTTTGCCATCTTTATCGCCGAAAGCGAGGCGCTTTCCATCGGGCGCCCATTCGGGTTGATAGCGCATTGCCGTTCCGCCAGAAGTGATCTGCTCGGCGGGTTTCGAACCGTCCTGCGCTTCAAGATAGAGTTCTTCTTCGCCAGACTTATCGGAGATGTATGCGATCTGCGAACCGTCCGGTGACCACGACGGCCACTTGTCATGTGCACCTGAGGATTGAGTTAGATTTCGTGTCGGTCCCTTTTCAATCGGAAGAGTGAAGACGTCGCCACGGGCTGCAATCACCACGCGCTCGCCTTTTGGACTCAACCCCGCTGTCTCGATCATATTGCCAACCGGGATACGACTCGGTCGACGAGCCAGGCCTTCATCAGGGACGGTAATCGAGATGGGCGTGCTCTTTTTGCTGCGCGCGTCCATGACCTGGAGTTCGCCGTCCAACTCATAGACGATCTGACCTTCGTTGTCAGAGCTTGGCCAACGCACGTCCCACTGTTTGTTTGCTGTAACCTGCGTCGTGCGGCCACTTGAAACTGTGTAAGCGTAGAGATTGAAGTGACCGTCGCGATCGGAGTTGAAAAAGATTGTGTCGCCGATCCACATCGCGTCGCGAGTAGCGCGTGGTCCTTCAGTGATGCGTTTAGCCGAGTTGTTTTGGAGATTAAAGATGTAGAGCTCGTTTGCCTGACCGCCACCGTAACGTTTCTCAGAACGGAAGTCGCGCGATTGCGGTGAGTAAACCACTTCAGCGCCGGTGGGCGAGTAGTCGCCGGAGCCTGCAGTTGGCATCGGCAAAGCTTCTGCTGGTCCACCGTCGACCGCGACTGAATAAAGTTTCGCGATCGGAAGCGACCATGAATCTCTCAACGAACGAAAGAAAATCCGCTTGCCGTCTTTGCTCCAGCCAAATACCTGGTTATCCCAACCCCAACGCGGCGCCAATGGACCACGAGCCGGATAGAAGGTGAGTTGTCGAGGTTCACCACCCGAAGTTGGTACGACGTAGACCTGCTCGTCGCCGTCGTATTGACCCGTGAAAGCGATCCACTTTCCATCAGGCGAGAATCTTCCAAACACTTCGATGCCCGGATGAGAAGTCAGCCTGGAAGCAGTGCCACCCGAAGACGGTGCTGTCCAAAGATCGCCGGCATAAGTGAACACGACACGATCGCCGCGAATGTCCGGAAAACGAAGCAGTTTAGTTTGCGAATAAGTGGTGCTGGAAATAACAAAAGCCACCGAAATAACAACGGTGGCGCGAATGAAACAAAAGAGAGCTTTACTGAACAAGGGAAAACCTCCTAGGCGGATATTACGGAATGCGGTCTGGGGAGACGCTTATTTTTGAGCACGCAGCTGGACAAAAACGTAAAACTTAATGGCGAATGTCCGATATGCTTCAGCTTGTCGTAACGTTAACAACAAGTCTCCTCCGAGGAAACGTCCTATGCACGTCGCGACAAGCTAAAGAGCCTCTTGCAAAACTCTCATTCTCCCCGTGCTTCAGCTCGGGGTGCGGCAGAGCTCTTACAGTGAAGTAACCGTTTCAACGGTTTGCCACCTTGAGCCAATTTCAGGTGCAGGCGCCACTTCGTTGCCTCGTTTACTTAGCATTTCGAACCTTTCATCCTGTCGCGCTCAACGTCAGTCGCCAAGAATGTCAAACCGTTGAAACGGTTCCCTGGATTTAAGCGGCATCTGTACCCCGAGCTAAAGCACGGGGAGAATGAGAGTTTTGCAAGAGGCTCTAAAGCATATCGGACATTCGACGCCCCAAAGTTCAATCAAATCCGAAACTACTTCCTATTCTTAAACGCATCATTGAGATCGGTGTGCCTGCTAGTTAATGCGACGGGACGTCCGTCGATAAACAGGTAGCGAACCTTTGTTCGAATCTCCAGCAGGTCGCCGTCGGTGACGACGATGTTAGCCATTTTGCCGACCTCGATCGAACCAAGTCGATCTCCGACATTCAAGATTTGCGCCGGATAAAGTGTGACTGCTTTCAGCGCGTCGGCTTTTGACAGTCCAAACGCTGACGCCATGCCTGCATACAAAGGCAGGTTTCGCACTTCGGCTCCAGGATCGCCTGATGAAATTGCGAAACGAACACCAGCCTGTTGAAGTTTAGCGGGCGCCTCGTACATGACATCGTACGGATCATCTTCCCGACTCGGTAACTGAAAGATTCCAGTGAAAATCACCGGAACGTTTTTCTCTTTCAGAAAACTCGCAATCTTCCACGCGTCGTCACCGCCAACAATGATTGCCTTGAGTTTCATCTCCTCGGCAAATCGTATTGCTCCACGAATCTCAGCTTCACGATTTGCGCGAAACATTACCGGCTGCAATCCGCGCACATATGGAACGAGTGCTTCGAGGACTACGTCATGATTCGGACGCGGAAGCGAATTATCCTTCGCATAAGCATCCTGTGCACGTCCGTAGGCTTCGCCGTCGCGCAACATCTTCCGGATTTGTTCCAATTGCCGTTCACTATTTGTCAACGCATCCGCAAGATTGAACTGTTGTTGGAATCCACCAAAGCCACCGCCGCCACCGCCGCCGAGGCGGGGATAGTTGATCATGAGTGCGGCGTTTGGGACGACTGCCATTTCCTTTGGCGAAGTACCTAAGAGATTAATCAACGTGGCCTGGCCTGAAATGAGACCACCCGTCGGCGCGCTCACAGCGCTGGTGATTCCCTCAACACGCGTCACTCCTATGTGTGCGCTATGTGGACTGACGGCAACAATCGCTCGCGCATTCGGGTTGAACTCACCGACTTCAGATGTGTCGACCGTTCCGTTTGCGCCTTGAGGAATTTCGACGAGGCCCATGCTTGTCCCCGCGTCGATCATCCCTGGGTAAACTGAGAGACCGCGTCCCTCGATGACCTGGGCGCCACTGGGCGCGCTCACCGAAGTTCCAACCGCCTCGATTTTTCCGTCGCGGATGACGACACTACCATTCTCAATGTCGGCGCCACTGACGGTGACAATGCGCGCATTGCGTATGATGAATGTGCCTCTTGCCGGCAAGACACCCTGTTGAGTCGTCGGATTAAGAATCTGTTGACCGATCGCGCTCGTGACCATAAGCAACAGCCCAATGCCGATTGCTACGTGTTGAACTAGTCTCTGCATCACCGTTTCTCCCAATCTCTTCGTCTCCAATTCGTGTTCCTTCACGGGCGCTCTCCTTCCCAGATGTCGTCGTCTTCATGACCACTTGGACGACGTCGACCTGGCGCTTGCGGAGCCGTACCACGTGCCGCCGGGCGATTGGGATCTGCCTGCTCGAGCGCGGCACGTTCCTTGGTGAGATCCGCGCGACGCGAAAGGTCCTGTTGGCGATCAAAGAAGACGTCGCCGTCGATAATCGTTGTGTCGACTCTGGCATAAACGCTAAATGGATGGGCGTTCCAGATTGCGAGATCCGCATCTTTCCCGACTTCGATCGAGCCCACGCGATCTTGAATACCGAGTTGGATCGCCGGGTTTAGCGTGATGAGCTTGAGCGCTTGTTCCTCTGTCAGATCGCCCCAGTGCATCGCCTTGGCCGCTTCAATGTTGAGACGACGAGCACGTTCATCCGAGTCTGAGTTAACTGAGACGACCACGCCCGCTCGAGTCAAGATCGCCATGTTGTAAGGAATTGCGTCGTAAGCTTCGATCTTGTAGGCCCATGAATCAGCGAACGTGGAAGCGCCGGCGCCGTGTGCCGCGATCTCTTTCGCGACCTTGTAACCCTCGAGCACGTGTTGGAAAGTCTTGATCTTGAATCCAAACTCGTCTGCAAGACTGATAAGCATCAGAATCTCGCTCGCGATGTAGCAATGAGCGTGAACGTAGCGTTTACCTTCAAGTATTTCCACGAGTGGTTCGAGTTGAAGGTCGCGTCGCGGCGGCATGAGATTCTTATTTCCCTTCGCAACCGCCGACTTGTATTCATCCCATGTCTTCTTGTAATCGCGTGCCCTGGTAAACGCGTCGCGAATGGTCTCTTCGACGCCCATTCGAGTGCTGGGATAACGTCGCGTTGCGCCCGGCAGGTTTGTGTTGCTCGATCGCTTTACGTTCTCGCCAAGTGCGAACTTAATTCCCGGCATCGCACCGGGAAAGATAAATTCACTCGCCGGACGGCCAAACTTGATCTTGACGACGGTGTTGAGACCGCCAATCGGATTTGCTGAACCGTGCAGCAAGTTCAAAGTCGTGACACCACCCGCCAACTCTCGATAGAGATCGATGTCCGTTGGATTGAGTACGTCGCTGGTACGGACCATTGAAGTTACGGCGAGCGTGCCTTCGTTAATGGTGTCGAGCATCGAGTGTGAATGGCAGTCGATGATGCCGGGCATAACAAACTTGCCGGCGCCATCGATGATTCGAGCATTCGCTCCGGCGGTCAACCCTTTTCCGACACCCGCGATCTTGCCGTTCCGAATCAGCACGTCAGTATTCGCCAGGGTGCCGTGGGTGATTGTCAGCACAGTTGCATTGCGGATTAAAGTCTCACTTGGGTTATCAGCCCGCGCCTGGGCTCGAGTAACACCCAGCGGCATCGCGCAAACAATTGAGATATAGAGCAGGGTGACTATTATTCGTCTCATTTGATCACTCCTAATGTCCGATAAACTTCAGTTTGTCGTTGTGCTCGTCAGCAGTACGTCGTGAAGTTCGAACCCGTCCGTTTCTTAGTCACGACAAACTGAAGTTTATCGGACATTCAAAACTAGTTTGGGGTGGCCCGAGTTGCGGTGAACGTTCCTGGGGCACGTCCATCAACAGTGACTGAGCCTCGAAGTTCATTGCCAGTCATGGTCCCGACAAACGTAGCTTCCTTGGTTTGGCCTTCGAGGTTCAGAACAATCGTGAACCGAATCTCACTTCCGGTTGAGGCATTTGATATCTCTCCGGTTCCAAGCTGTCCTTGAATCGATCCGGTTAGACGGTCGCCTTCCTGACGCAAATTCAAAGTTGCTGTTTTCTCCTCGCCGAGGTTTACGCTCAAGGCCCATGCTCCGGTTAAGGTGGCACGCGGCGCTCCAGCAGCGGCAGGTGCGGGACGTAAGTCGACAGGTTTTCCGTCGATGAAGACATGAGTAATGCGACTGTTTCGATCGAAGAGGTCGCCGCGTGTGATCGTCAGGTTGGCGATCTTGCCTACTTCGATCGAACCGAGTTGATCTCCCGCGCCAAGTATTTCAGCCGGCCAGACTGTGAAAGCCCGCAGTGCGTCCTGGGCTGAAAGGCCGTTTTCGATCGTGCGATTAGCGTTGACCATGATGTCCGACGCGTTTGGCAGGGAGCCTGATTGAAAACCAAAGCGTACTTTTGCTTTCGCGAGTTGACCCGCAGTCTGTTGTGCTTCAACTCGTTCACGTAAGGTACGCAGCGGTTCCGGATCAGCTTCCGGCATCGCCGCGGTAGTGCGTCGCGGCAAGTTGAGTGATAACAAAACGGGAACGTTCTGCTTAACTAGCCGGTCGGTAACTCTCCCAGCTTCGCGACCACCGGCAATAATCAACTTCAACTTGAATTCACTCGCGAGGTCGAGCGCGCGGGTGATCTCGCGTTCACTGTTAGCCAGCATTACGACAGGCATGCGACCTTCAAGAACAGGAATAAGAGCAGCCAGCGAGCGATCAGCGTCAGGACGACGAACGCCCCGCGGAGAGCGGTCGTAGATCTTCATTGAATCGCTGTAACGCTGTGCGTCGAGCAGCATCTGCCTTAACTGTGCAAAGACACCCATCAAAGAACCCGGGTAGGTACCGCGCAGAGGAGTAAAACTCACGTGCATTGCTACGGGCGACTTGATGATCATCTGTTGTGGAGTTCCGCCGGCGAGATTTATCAAGGCTGACTGGCCAATCCAGATCCCGGAGCGTGGCAACGTTAGTGCCGAGGTGAAGCCCGCGTTTCGTGCTGACTCAAGGTCGGTACCGCCCGTCCTGATCACATCTTCTACCAGCGTCTCTGGTTGTAACCCTTCGGGCTGCGTGGAGTTTGGTCCACCAGGCCGCGGTTGTGCAGCTTGCTGAATGAGCAGGAATGCTCCGCCACCGCCGCCGCCTCCGGCAGGTGCAGGCGGTGCTTCAGGTAAAGCCAGGTTTGTGTATGAGTCGATGAGCCCTGGATAAACAGTTAGCCCGGCGCCGTCGATGACACGAGCGTCTGACGGTATGGTTACGTTTGCACCGACTGCAGTGATTAATCCGTTGCGAAATACAACGGCGCCGCGTTCAATTGTTGCGCCCGAGACGGGAACAATGCGCGCGTTTGTGATTGCGTAAGTATCGATGCCGGTGTGCTGTGCAATTGCAAAGCGAATCGCAAAAGCAGGGAGCAGACAAAGGGCAAGAAGTGTGGCTAGAAGCCGCAGGCGGACGCTTGGCATAGGTACCAAATCCCCATTTAGTTGTGATTTGCGAAAGCTAAATACTGACTAAGAACCTGTCAGCAGAGAATTTCGAATTGGATTGCGGAGTTCGTGCAGGTTTGAGCTATCGCTCGCCGACTTACCTAACACAATCAGTATTCGAAAAAGGGTGAGCGCAGCTTAACTTAAAATTTAGGATCGGGAAAGTAGGAAAGCATGATGTCCGATATGCTTCAGCTTGTCGTGAGTTTAGTTAAAAGTCCCCAAGAACCTTAATGCGAGTCACGACAAGCTGAAGCATATCGGACATCATGTGCCCTCTTTCTAACTCGTTCTGCCTGATCGATTACTTTTACTTCGTCTTAGGGGCGTTCGCGTTTTTGGCATTGCTGTTATCACTGGCGACTTTCAGCATGTTCTTTACACTTGTCACGCCTTCAACTGCCTTGGCCGTTTGTTCAGCTTTTGTTTTTTGCGCTGGGTTGGCTACAGTTCCAGTTAGAGTCACAACCGCTTTGTCGACGTCGACATTTACAGTTGAGTCACGCAGGTCATCGACCGCGGCCAATTCGAAGCGCGTTTTCACCCACAGCCAGCCATCGTTGATACCGGTACCAACCGTTCGGCCACCTTCCTTCGCTTCGCGAGCGTAACGGTCTTTGTCTCGCTCGTATTCTTCTTTAGTTGGTGCGCGTCGGGTGGTCTCGGTGGCGTTTGTGTTGGGTACTGGTGTATTTGCGTTTACTGCGGGTGCGTTAGCGTTTGCATTGGTATGAGCGGTGTTCTCATTAGCCATTTCATTACACCCCGACATTCCGAACGCGAGTGCAAGCGCTGCGATAATTGCGACAGAGTTGAATTTCAATTTAGACCTCCCTTAGATCTCAGTTCCAAAAACATACGAACGCATCAAAACATGCCACCGAGGAGAACTACTCGGCCGGAACGTTTTGAGAGTAAAGGGGGCTAATCAGTAAGCAGGGAGGGGAGCAGTTCTCGATAGAGCAAGAGGAAGGCCAGAAAGAGTTGGAGGGAACTTTGATTTGGTGCTGGATCTCTGTGCTTCTCTGTGTCTCTGTGGACTCTGTGGTTATGAGAAGGCTTTTTCACCACAGAGACTCAGAGCCACAGAGGAAGCGCGGAGACCAAGCCCAAAGTTTCACCACTTAACTGATCCCTCTTTCGTCGTATCGATCTGCGCAAGTTGCGGAGCGTCGCCGAAAAGGAAACCTTTGATGTTATCGAAAAGGAAAGTTTGGGCGTCGGGATTGGTTAGATCCAAACCGTAGTGATTGATAATTTGCGTCTGCTTTTGCAGCCACATGCTCCAGCAGGCCTGGCAAATCTCTGTCGCGATTTTCTGACCTAGTTCATTTGGAAAAGGCGCAAAGCCGAGTGCCGGACGCTTCTCGCCGCAATGAGTGCATTTAATAGTTTCAGCCATCGTTGTCTCCTAGTGTGCGAATGATTATACGCGGGAAGCGGAGCAGGCGCGAAAGGGCCCGAATTTATTGTGCGGCTTTGATCGCGGCGATCGTTGCATCGTCTTTTGGTTTGAAGAGGCCAAGGGGTCGGACGTCGGCGTGTCGCAAGACTCCATTTGAATCGATGACGAAAACTGAACGAGCTACCTTGCCGGGAATTA